>JABDFX010000056.1 GCA_013286315.1 Bacteroidota bacterium
GTATAAGACTCGTTCTGAAAAATTCAAGGGATATTTCGCATCGGGGTCTTTTTAATCTGTACTCGTTATTATATAATGAATACCAGATTTATAATTATGATTCGGCGTTCAGTTATGCACAAAAAATGGGATCGGAAGGTCAGTTGATGCATGAAGATTCATTGGTAGGATATGCGAAAATAAAAGAGGGTTTTGTATTACTATCTGCCGGATTGTTCAAGGAAACTTTTGATCTGTTACAGAATGTAAATATGAATCTGCTTCCAAAGACGGAAAAAGCTGAATATTTTACTATGATGGCCCGTTACTATTATGATGTAGCAGATTATGATAATGACCGGTTTTATGCACCACGCTATAATGATTCTGGTAATCGCTATATCGATTCGTCCCTGATCCTGCTTGCCCCGGAATCTTTTGAATATATTTATTACAACGGTAGTTACGGGCGAATATAAAACTTCCGAATAATATGGCAGAGAATACCAGGGTAGCCAGAATGCTCATTTTGTAAAATGGAATTCCATCTGTATAGCAGAGTATGAGGCCATTAAAATCCTTCGGTCTGTTAAGCCCCCGGGTTGTTCCGTTACTGACCCAAACGAGAAAATTGGAAACCAAAAAGTAAAGCGTGGGTGCCGTAACAGATGCAGTTACAATTTGAAATACATTTAGTTTTTTTACTGCCAGGCCAACAAATACCAGCAATGTAAAAAGCAGGTAGTTCTGCCATTGACCTTCATAAAAGCCTGGCATATCCGAGATGCCCCCCATGTATAATACCTGATAAAGCAGGTCTGAAACAAACATGGAAAGAACGGGCATAATAAATGCCCATCTTTTATCCTTTATAACGGCTCCGGCATAAATAGCCATGGCCCATTGGGGTGCAAATCCAAATGGTCTGCCCGGGATGATACGATACAAGGCAGCTACGATTACCAATAGTATAAAAGACCAAACAATATTTTTAGAGGAGTTCATATAATGTTTTAGAATAGTAAAATTAATGAATTTAAAAAACCTAAAAACGCCTATTTCATTCCAGGGATGGATGCCTGATAAATAATGGCATCCTCCAGAGCCATAACTTCAGTATGGGCTGCGTCAAACGTTACCCATGCCTCCCCCTTATTTCTCTTGAATACTGCCCCTTCGCCTCCTGAAATTTCGACAGTTCCGGAAAAAAGCAGGAATATTTCGATGGAATGGGAAATTAGTGTAGCGGATTTCCCCTTTCCAATATTCAGGCGGCTCAATTCAAAATCCGGCGCGGGAGTGGGATAAACCATCCTTTCGGATTCTACCGTTTTCCCGGTAATAATATTGGGCACGGTTGGTTCAAATTTCACATGTTTCATCAATTCTTTTAGGTCCACGTGCTTGGACGTCAGGCCACCTCGTAAAACATTGTCCGAATTCGACATAATTTCTACATTCTGTCCCTCCAGATATGCGTGGAGTAAGCCTGCATCCTGATATACGGCCTGTCCTGGCTGCAAATGCACCAGGTTGAAAAGATAAATAGAAAATATGCCCCGGTCAACATGCCCTTCATGAGAATATGTAATCGCTGCTCTTGCGGCCCAGAAATCTTCCTTTGACTTGTTCAGTTTTCCGGCGTTATAATGGATGAGGTTCCGATCGATGAGTGTTTTTAAATGCCTGTCGACCTGCTGTTGAGGCAATTCCATTACGTGCCGGTATAGTTTTTTATAATTGTCACCCCCGAATATCGGAACAAGGAAATGTAGTTCCGGTACTTCGCGAAGAATATTTTGTAATGCTTTAGGATTTTTAAACCCGTGCAACAGCCAAAATTCACTCAGGGCAAGCATGAGTTCCGGTTTATGATTATTATCCTTAAAATTTCTTTCCGGCGCAGCCAGGTCAATGCCCTGATTATTTTCGGCATCGAACGCAATCTGAGCATTTTCTTTTGAAGGGTGTACCTGGATGGACAACATATCCTTTACATCCAACACTTTAAGCAAAAAAGGCAACCTGCCAAATTTCTTTGCTGCCTGTTCACCCAATGTCTGTTCCGGAAACGCATCGATATATTCTTTCAGTGACACTGGTTTTTCTGACCCGTTTTTGAATTCTGCACTTCCCCGGTCATGGGTACCCAACCAAAATTCGGCATAGGTTTCCCCTTTTTTCACGGGCATATTCAACAATTTCGGTAAGTAATAAAACCCTCCCCAGGCATAGTGTTGCACCTTCCCTGTTATCGGTATGACGCGATCTTTGCTCAGTTCCATTTTTTTCATTAGTGGCTCAAAGTAAAGCAAAAATGGCCGCACACAATGAATTTGGGAAAGCCGGCGAGCAAATGGCCGCTGACTGGCTTGAGCTACACGGTTTTGAAATTGTCTGTCGTAATTGGAGATACCGTCGATTTGAAGTAGACATCATTGCCAGGAGAGACCGAATACTTCATTTCATAGAAGTCAAGTCCCGGCATGACGATTTGTTTGGAAAGCCGGAAGATTGGGTAAACCGGAGAAAAGGCAGGCATTTGCTGTCTGCAGGCGAAGCTTTTCAGGACAAGTATCCGGAATGGACCCATATACAATATGATATTGTTTCAATTCTGTTAACACCCGATGGTAAACCGGATTTGTTTTTTATAGAAGATGTATATTGGTGGTAATGATCCAGGCATCCAACACGCATATTGATATCATTAAAGATTATCAGCACAATATAGAAGTTCATAAAGTCATTATCGGAAAACTGGAGCGTGGAAAAAAATCGCTGGCCTTCACACGCTTAATGACCGTACTTGGCGGGGCAGGCTTTGCATGGTATTTCTGGCCGGCTGCCGGTTTTGTTTTTTCGGGTATCGTCTTGTTTTCTGTCATATTTATTATTCTCGTTTTCGTTGACGCAGATAAATCAACAGCCATAAATCACCGCAAACGGCTTATCCAAATTAACCAGCATGAAATGGATGCAATGCAGCAAAATCTTCATAACTATGAGGATGGGCAAATCTTTGCAGATCCATCTCACGCATACGCGTCAGACCTGGATTTGTTTGGTGCATCATCTTTGTATCAATATGTAAGCAGGTGCCATGCAGAACAATCCAAAAAATTACTGTCCGACTACCTAAAGGAACCGCTTCCCTTTTCATCAATATACGAGAGACAAAAAGCTGCAAATGAACTTTCCAAAAAGCAGGATTATTGTCAAAATCTGCAGGCATCCGCCATGGCAGATCCACTTACCAGACAAACGGAAGAAAAACTGAAACTATGTTTTGATGCACCACCTGTGGGATTCCTTCATCCATTCTGGAAATGGTTTCATAATATTTATCCGATCATTCCATTAACTGTTACCTCTTTTTACGTGATTGGTAAATTATCCGATCAGACCTTTTTAATTTTTTTATCTGTATTCTATATCATATCCATACTGATCAGCAGGAAAACAGGACCAACACTTGGGATTCTTTCTGAAGTAGAACCCGAAATTGAAGGCATACGCAAACAATTTATGCTAATAGAGACGGAGAAATTCAGGTCGGGTTTTTTACAGACCTTACAGCAAAGATTAAAACCACCGGATTATAAATCCACGTCAGCAGCAATTGGCGAATTCGTAGGCATCTTAAAAAAAATTGACTGGCGGTCAAACCTGCTGGTCAATCTGATTCTTCAGTTATTTTTTTTATGGGATCTTCGTCTTGTTATCTCACTGAATGATTGGAAAAGGAAAAACAAGAATCAATTCAAAGACTGGTTTAGGGTTGTTGCGGAAATGGAAGTCGTTGTTAGTATGGCCTCGCTGATTCATAATGAGCCAGAATGGTGTTTCCCTGCAGTGGATGACAAGTATTTCCATTTTGCTGCCGAGCAAATCGGACATCCCTTGTTACCTGTGACGACACGTGTATCGAGTGATTTTTCCATGGAAGGCATTGGTAAAATTGCACTGATTACCGGTTCAAATATGGCCGGGAAGTCCACTTTTCTCAGATCACTGGGGATTAATACTGTATTGGCACTCATGGGCGCTCCCGTTTGTGCCAGGCAAATGAGTCTGAGTGAGGTAAAACTTATGAGCAGTATGCGGGTAGCTGATAACCTGGCTGAGAATACATCTACTTTTTATGCCGAGTTAAAAAAAATGCAATACATCATTGAATCTGTTAATAAGAAGGAGCATGTCTTTATTTTATTGGATGAAGTATTGCGTGGAACGAATTCGGCTGATCGTCATAAAGGCTCAAAAGCGCTTGTCAGGCAGTTGTTGAAAAATGGAGCCATCGCTGTTATGGCAACCCATGATACAGAGCTGGCTCATTCGGAATCGATGAACCCCTCGGTCTCCAATTATCATTTTGAAGGAAAGATACAGGATGAAGAACTTTATTTTGATTATAAAATAAAACCAGGAATCAGCGAAAGTCTGAATGCGACTACGCTCATGAAAAAAATAGGTATTCATTTTCAGGATTAATATATTTACGCAAACCTTATCGCAGAAAACAATCAATTCTATGGCCCAATCCACTGTTAATTTCCGGACCTTTAGAAACCTGGTCTCCAGAAACAAGAAAAGATTCAGAAATTTTCTTACACGAATGGAAAAAAAATCAATTGGACAGGTTCGTCTGATAAAGCTGGAGGCCAATGAACTGGCATGGGCCAAAACAGACTGCCTGGACTGTGCCAACTGTTGCAAGACCATGTCGCCCACATATACGAAGAAAGATATTACCCGCATTTCAAAATTCCTGGGTATGACGAGTAGTTCTTTTAAGGAGAAATGGTTGTACAAAGACCGGACGGGCGACTGGTTGAATAAAAAACAACCCTGTCAGTTCCTGGATTTGAATACTAATATGTGCAATATTTATGAAGTCCGGCCCGAAGATTGTGCCGGATTTCCGCACCACGGTACAAAAAGCATCAGGGACTATGGCCATGTTTTTAAACAAAACGTGGAATTTTGTCCGGCCACTTATCGCCTCGTCGAGATCATGCAGGAAGGAATTTCCGATGGCAAGTGGAAGTTAAAATAACAATTATGTGGGCCACTGAAAAAAAAGGATTTAAAGCCTGGCTCCAGCTGGAAAAATCACTTTCAGATCATTCAGTAGAAGCTTATTTGAGAGATATAGAAAAATTGTCACAGTTTTTATCACTTGAACAAAATGCCATTGCAGTTGAAAATATCCAATTGAAAGATCTGCAGTCATTTTTAAAATGGATCGGAGGTTTAGGCATGACAGCCAGTTCGCAATCAAGGATTATTTCAGGCATACGTTCTTTTTTTAAATACTGTTTACAGGAGAATCTGGTAAAGCAGGATCCTACAGAGTTATTGGAAACACCCAAACTCCGACGAACGCTTCCTGATTTTCTCAGCGTCGAAGAAATAAACCGGATCATCCAGGCCATTGATCTTAGCAAACCCGAAGGGGAGCGAAATCGTGCTATATTGGAAACCATGTATAGCTGTGGATTGCGTGTGTCTGAGTTAGTGAATCTGCGATTATCCTCTCTTTATCCTGAACTTGGCTTTATAAAAGTAATCGGGAAGGGCGACAAAGAAAGATTGGTGCCAATAGGAAATACCGCCCTTAAATTTATCGGGATATACCGCGGCCAGGTGCGCGTACATATGTCAATAAAAAAAGGCAATGAAGACGTATTATTCCTAAATCGCAGGGGGGCAGGTTTAACCCGGCAAATGATTTTCATTCTTTTAAAAGATCTGGTCCGGCAGGCTGGAATCAGCAAAACCGTATCACCACATACTTTTCGTCATTCCTTCGCTACCCACCTTGTGGAAGGAGGAGCAGACTTACGGGCCGTGCAGGAAATGCTGGGACATGAAAGTATTACTACCACTGAAATTTATACTCATTTAGACCGTGCCTTTCTGAGAGAGACCCTGCAGAAATACCATCCTGCTTTTCAGGCGTAACGCTGAAAGCACAAACTTATTTATTTTGAATACCCGAAACTGAGATCAACGATCAATGGTTAACCGTCAATAAAACCATTTAATAATATTTAAAGCTCCCTGCTTCCAGGGAACCCGGTGAGACACACCAGTAACATTTTGTTTAAAATGATTCATGTTATTTATATACCATTCATAGTTTCGCAGCAGTGCATCTTTGTTTGAATATTTGGGTTCCCAACGCAGAATTCTTTCTGCTTTTTCAATCGATACAAATGAATCTCTGGCGGCAGTTTCGTAAACCCATGGATAAATCGGAGATATTTTTAATTTTTTTAAAATGCGTAATGTCCAGATAGCCAAACCTGCAGGAAGGCTGGTTATTTTCTTCCCAAATCCCGCACGATCCAAAACGGCCTGGTAATCTTCCCTGATGGTTGTATAAATTTTAGCCCCCACATTAAAGGTGTCGTTGGCATAAACCGCATCGATCGTTGTAGAAATATAGATCGCTTCACAAAAATCTTCCACATCCATAAGTTGGTATTTATTGTTGCCATTGCCTAAAACCGGAAAGCCTTTTCCTGATCTTGCCCAATCGTACAACATCCCAAATATCCCGAGGCGTTCAGGACCAATGAAGGATTTGGGGCGAAAAATCGGCACGCATAGTCCCTTATTGCGGAATTCCATGCAAATCGCTTCTGCCTCCACTTTGCAAATACCGTAGTCTCCTACTCCATGTAACTTATCTTCTTCCACCAGCGGGTGATGATCAGGTACACCATATACGGCTGTTGATGAAATGTGTACCACACGTTGAATATGATGATCGAAAGCAGACTGAAGTACATTCCGGGTGCCATCCAGGTCGGTTGAATAGATATCAGCCTTTGAATATAAAGGCAAAGCCGCTGCGCAATGAATAACGAAGTCAATACCCTGCATTGCCCTGTCTACCATTGCAGGATGGCGGATATCTCCCTTTATTTCTGTAATTCTGTTCCTTTCAGGATAGTCAAAATCGGCAATGTCCAATGATACAACCCGATGACCGCGTTCCAGTAAATAGCGGCATAAATTAATACCAAGAAATCCAGCACCCCCGGTAATGAGATAATTGCTCATAGCTCAGATTATATTCTTAAATATTTAGAAAAGCGCGAAGATACTCATTATGCAACCGCTTAACCGTCATCCCTTTTGTATTTTGGCAAGGTTGTTGAAAATTATGTAGTATATTTTTATCATCTAAAAGTCAAAATATATGAGCTTACAAAGAATGTTAACCTGCACACTGTCAGGTATTGTTATCGGAATTTTAATTGCTCCGGCCAAAGGAACCGAAACCAGAAAGAAATTATCGGATTCCGTTGACAATATAAAAGATAAAATCAGGCGTATCCGTGGAACCACCAATGATGAACTTGAAGAATTACACGATGTTTTTGAACATGAAATTTCGGGACTGCGTGATGATATCCGTGAAAAAGTGCTGCGATTGATTGAAGTGAGTAAAAAGGGCTATAATCATGTGAAGTCTGAAGCACTCTCTTAAGCATAACACATGACGTTTAAAGCGTAAAGCCTGATCCTTAAAGTAATAATGTGCTAGTTGAGATTTATCTCATTCATCATAATCGCAAATTGCTTTAAGCGTAGGCTTTACGTTTTATGCTTTCCAGGAGCAGGCTCATCAATATTACTCCCAACGCGCCAATCGCGTTGAGCCAGAGGAAACTGACATTTACAATTTCTTTCTGGTTCATTATATGTATACTGACAACGAAAAGTTCTACAATCACGGCGCTGATAAATACGGGTGTTGCACTTACCCTCTTAAAATAAAAGGCGACTAAAAAAATGCCCAGTATAACCCCATAGAATAAAGAACCGAGTACATTCACGGCTTCGATCAGGCTGTTGCCAATATTATATGCCAGCTGCGCGACGATCACACAAAAAATTCCCCAGAGTAAAGTGTACAATTGGGAATAATGGTATTCAATTTCCTGACTCATCGGCACTTTTACCGATCGTTTATGAATATCGTTGATTGTCGCTGATGAAAGCGAATTCAAAGAGGCAGCAATAGATCCCCACGCTGATAAAAAAATAACAGCAATCAGCAGACCAATTAGTCCTTTCGGAAGGTGATCCAGTACAAACCGAAGAAAAACATAATTGGTATCGTTGGCATCACCGTTTACGTCTTTATCCTTCAGCCAGCGTTGTATGGTCATTCGGTATTCTGTTTGTTTTTTTTGATCAAATTGCATCGTAAGACCCTGCTGCATCTGATTCTCTAAATGGGTACCAGATACAGGATTCATCTGTGTAATTTTTTGATCCTGCAGGGTATTATAGTTTTTCAATACAATTTTAAGAGAATCCGCATATTTTGTTTTGGCAAGCAAATCCAATTGGGTCTGATTAAAAAACAAGGGCTCCCTGGTGAACTGGTAAAAAGAAAAAATCAATACGCCAAGTAAAAGAATTCCGAATTGCATCGGGATTTTTATAAGCCCGTTTAGTAACAAACTCAGTCTGCTTTCACGGGTGGAGGAAGCCGTCAAATAACGCCCAACCTGACTTTGGTCAGTACCAAAATAGGATAGCTGTAAAAAAAAACCGCCGATAATCCCACTCCAGATATTATATCTATCGTTCCATTGAAAACCATGTTCGCCCCTTCCTGAAGTGATTACATTCAATTTACCGGCCTTCCCTCCTATGTGTAAAGCATCTGAAAGACCCGTATTCTCCGGCATCAAATGCACAACCATATAGCCTACGATGAACATGCCTGCGAAAATGATAATGATTTGTATTTGTTGGGTGTAAGCAACAGCTTTCACCCCGCCTGTGAAAGTATAAATGATCAATAATCCACCCATCAGAATGTTCGTCCACAGAATATTCCATCCCAATAAAGAAGAAAGAATGATGGACGGAGCGGAAATACTAATGCCCGTAGACAGTCCCCTTTGCAGTAAAAACAATAGCGAAGTAAAAGTTCTTGTTTTACCGTCAAACCTTTTTTCGAGGAATTCGTAAGCTGTAAATAATTTCAGCCGGTGAAATACTGGAACAAACGTGATACATAATACGACCATCGCCAATGGTAAACCAAAATAATTTTGAACAAAGCGCATTCCATCGGTATATGCCTGGCCGGGGGCAGAAAGAAAAGTAACAGCACTGGCTTGTGTACCAATAATGCTGAGCAGGATCAGGTACCAGGACGAACTGCGGTTCATCAGAAAATAACTCTCCAGGTTTTTTTCGGACCTGCTTTTATATAACCCATAGAGGATGATACCGACCAGCGTCACAATCAGTACAATCCAGTCTAAGAGACTCATGAAAAATGTTTGGTAAAAAAGTAGAATAAAATTATAAGCAGTCCGAGGAAGCCGATGACCATTATGTACCAGGCATTCCAGGATTTAAAAAAGGGGGGCTTTTCGTCCGGTGATAATCCCATATCATTTTTTTTCATTCCCGCGGCTGGCCACCAACATGGCAGCGATCAGTCCCAGAATCAACCCAATGAGCATACCGGCCGTCACTCTCTTGATCAGTCGCCCAATCACAATACCGGTTACAATAGCTACTACAAAAGCAATTTCCCTTCTTGTCGGCGTCGTCATGTTTATTTACCCTTGGATTGGTTGAGAGCTATCAGATTGGCGAATAATCTATAAGCGCCCGGAATTCCGGCTGGCAATTCCCGAAAAAACACAAGACCGGTATAGGAAAAATATCCTTTGCCGTAATGTCCTATGATCAGGCTTCCGTTTTGCTGAGCCTCACCCGAATCATGCATGGAAAAAACAGCCTGGTATCTCGGGTCGATATGCTGTGCGAAATAAATCCCCCTCTCCTGTATCCATTCTTCAAAATCTTTATCTGAAATCTCATTTGGAAAGTGAAGAACCGGATGAGACGGCAGGAGAAACTGAACCGGCGCGTCTTCTTCGGTAACGCGCGCATTTGAAATTCCAAAAGGATATGGACCAATCCCGGTTGTATCATTACCAAGATTTCTGTTATATTGAACGATCAGATTACCTCCGTTTTTGATATAGTCCATTAACATCCCGTACTTCCCCCTTAACCAATCGTGCACATCATAAGCACGAACACCTGTGATGACGGCATCGATGTTTTGCAATCCGGAACTGGTAACCATGTCTTCATTTAGTTTAATAACCGTATATCCCATGGCAGACAATGCATCCGGTACCTTGTCTCCTGCCCCCTCAATATATCCGATCCTCTTTCCAGCAGTTTTCAAATTGACGGAAACAACGGTGGATTTAGCTTGTTTAAAATAGTCAATCCTCGGTATATGTTCATATGAAATGGTTCTGCACTGTAATAGCGTATCAGTCGTTCCATTCTTCGTACGGATAATCCAGGTCGCCGTATTCTGATTCTTCGTCAGATTCGATTTCAGAAGAAATTCATTATTGTCACCCGGATGGGAGATATCTTTTGTCTGAAAACCGGGAATCGGGGTAATGGCTATAGATGGTGCGTTTACTCCGGATTTTTTTTCAGCGGATAAAACGGCAGGATGAATTACACCATTCTCCTCATCTTCATCCTGCAAAGTTTTTAGCTGCTTTTTAACCATCAATTCCTTTTCCTTTCCATTGGTAAAAACCAGCAGGTCAGGATCACAATAAGTCATATGACCAGGTACAATAGTGAGCGGTTCAAATAATTCCCCTTTTACTGCATCGGTAAATCTGTAAAATACACTCTGTGTAAATCTGAATGATTCACCCAGCAAACGGACTTCAAAAACCGCGTCGAGTACCGGGGGATTCAGGGGTCTTCCAATCAGCGTTTGATCCTGCACGTTATATGATCCGGGACTCATTGATTCATTCAGCCAGTAAGGCTGGGAAATAGGCAGTCCCCTGAGTGATATTTGTCGTACCAGTGAATAGTTCACTCCCGGCTGCAACGTTAAATTCCAGCTGGTATCCTGACCGTTGAGGATGACAGAATGAATAGTCATTTCTAACGGAACTCGATTTACTACACGTAAAGTGACAGGAATGGTCTGGTTACGAAGCGCATAAGCCTGCGGAACTGTCGCCTCCAGCCACAAACCGCTGCATGCGTGAATGAGCTCTAATGTTTCCTGCAGTTTTACTTTACGCCAATAACCAGGTGCTAAGGCATTTATATGCTGATAAATTTCAACGAGTGATTGCAAAGATTGACCCGGTGCCGCGGGATCATAATTTTTGATGAGCCGGTCAATCATTTCACCTATGGGAGCGCCGTTCGGAACCCGGCTCCAATTGCAGTTTATATTTTGCAAGAGAGATGAGTCGGCCCTCTCTCCTTCAGTCAAAGAAAAATACTCTAAGAAATTGCCCCTGGAATGAGCAACCCCAAAACCCTGCGAACGATGCTGACTTCGACTATCAGCCGCTATCTCACCATAACTCTTCCCAACCAGCGGGTTGTAGCCGCCCACTTCTATTTTCAATTGGTCTTCGCGGGTGGTATTGACGTTTCCGAAATTGTAATTGTTCCAAAAAATTCTCTTTGCCTGCCAGGGAAGGGCTCCGTATCTAAATTGTTCAGAAAATTGCTTTGGATCTGCAGCGGCTGTATAAGCCATCCGTGCAAGAACGGAAGACGCTGAATGTTGCCCATGACCCGCCCGCTTATCCTCCGGAAAACGAGTAATAATGATATCCGGCTGGAAATTTCTGATGATCCAGACGACATCACTTAATATTTTTTGTTCGTTCCAGATTTTAAGTGCTTCAGCCGTAGTTTTTGAAAATCCAAAATCATAAGCACGCGAAAAAAACTGGTCGGCCCCATCTACCCTTCGTGCTGCCATCAGCTCCTGGGTCCTGATCAGTCCGAGCTCTATGCCCTGCTCATCGCCGATCAGATTTTGACCACCGTCCCCTCTGGTTAATGACAAATAACCTGTCCGATAAAACTTGTCCTTTGAAAGCCAGGCCAGCAGGCGCGTATTTTCATCGTCCGGATGGGCAGCGATATATAAAACCGATCTGAGCACATTCAGTTTCTTCATCCGGAGAAGAATATCTGAAGCATTCTCCGGTTCCGGGATCTGAGCGGTAGAATATTTTGCAAGCAGAAACAAACAGAAAAAGGAAGTCAATAATATTTTCATTCGGAATAGACAACTTTGGTATCGCCAAATTAATGAATCCCTGAGAAACCCTGCGCGATATTATATCTGCGGTAACATATCAGGAACCCTTCGTTAATTTTACATATTTTCATCACATGCATATGAACCCGAAGTACTACATTTTTACAATACTCCTGATTATTGAAAGCGGCTCTTCAACAGTATTCGCCCAAAGGAATCCGGTATTGACCTACCATTTTAAAAAACATGTCATTTGCCGGAACGGTGCCGTAGTATCCGCACATCCCCTGGCCAGTATAGCTGGATTACAGATGTTAAAACAGGGTGGAAATGCGGTAGATGCAGCCATTGCCACTCAATTAGCCCTGGCCGTTGTATATCCGGGCGCCGGTAATATCGGGGGAGGAGGATTCATGGTTGCCCGGCTGGCCAATGGCTCAAATATTACGATCGATTTTCGGGAAAAGGCTCCTGCCGCAGCATACCGAAACATGTACCTGGATTCAAATCAAAATGTAATTCCGGGCAAAAGTGAAAACGGTCATCTTGCTGCTGGTGTACCCGGATCTGTCGCCGGAATATTTAGTTATTATAAATATGCCAAATTGCCTTTCAGCAAATTAATCGGGCCCGCCATAAATCTGGCAGACAAAGGATTTGCAATTACTGCAGCCGAAGCATCAGATCTGAATGATCACCAGGAAGATTTTAAAAAATATAATTCCCGGTTACCTGTATTTGTTAAAAATTCAGGCTGGAAAGCCGGCGATATATTAATTCAAAAGGACCTTGCCAAAACGCTGCGGCGAATCCGCGATCAGGGGGTCAGGGGCTTTTATGAAGGTGAGACAGCCCGGCTGATCGTCGAGGAAATGCATCGCGGTAAGGGTCTAATAAGTTATGGGGATCTGAAAAATTATTCCGCAAAGGAAAGAGTACCCATGCTGTTCACTTTTAAAAAAGATTATTCAATCATAACAATGCCGCTGCCCAGTAGCGGCGGTATTCTGTTACCGCAAATGATGCGGATGGTGGAAGACCGGAACTTAAATCAATTTGGTTTTGAAACAACTGAATCCGTTCATCTGATGGCAGAAGTGGAAAGACTGGCATATGCTGATCGCGCCGAATATCTGGGAGATGTTGACTTCTTTAAAGTTCCGGTGAAAACGCTTATCAGTTATCCATACCTGAAAGAAAGAATGAAAAATTTCAATAAAGATTCTGCTGGCAAAAGCGATATAATTAAAGCCGGGGTAATACATGAAAGTGAAGAGACGACCCATTTTGACACCTATGACAAAGAAGGTAATTGTGTGTCGATCACAACCACATTGAACGATGGTTATGGGTGTCGAACGGTGGTTGCTGGTGCCGGATTTCTTCTCAATAATGAAATGGATGATTTCAGTGCCAAACCGGGTGTTCCCAACATGTATGGGGCTATCGGTGGTGATGCCAATGCCATTGCGCCAGGAAAAAGAATGTTGAGTTCCATGACACCAGCCATTGTACTATACAGGAGCAAACCGTTCCTCGTACTGGGAACGCCAGGTGGTACAACCATTACCACTTCTGTCTTCCAAACTCTGATGGATATCATGGAATTCGGCATGTCAGTTTCAGAAGCTGTGAATAAGCCTAAATTTCATCATCAATGGTTGCCAGACATTTTATATGTTGAAAAGGATTTTCCGAAACCTGTTATAGAGCAATTAGAAAAAATGGGGTATCAGGTACAGGAACGAGAGGCAATCGGAAGAACTGAAGTCATTCGCATCTCCCTGTCCGGAGTAGTGGAAGCAGTCGCAGACTGGCGAGGAGATGACGACGCGGAATGTTACTAATTCAAACGGTTTTTACTGCTTGATGCTTGGAACGAGAGCAGCCGGATGCATTGTAAACAGGGCATTCCGGAGCCAATTTCTCCAGTCTAGGGCATTAATCTGGAAGGGCCGGATCACTTGATTATGCCGCACGATTTTTGTACTTTAGCCCATCTAATATACCCATCTGAAAAAAGCCGGTAAAATAGTCCGCAGGACGCTGCTCACCCTAATTCTCCTCCTGGTTTTTTTGTGGGCTATCGTTCATACCCATATAGTCCAGAATTGGCTGTTGACAAGGGTTACAACTACATTATCCAAGAACCTTCACGCACAGATCACGATACAGGATATTGATTTTGCCCTGTTTAATAAAATGAAGCTGAACGGCGTTCTGGTAAAAGATCTTAAAGGTGATACCCTTTTATACTCCGGCCAGGTTCGGGTTAACATCACGGACTGGTTCTTTTTTAAGGATAAAATTGAGTTAAAGTACATTGGATTAGAGGACACCTATGTACGCATGTTCCGAACTGACTCGGTTTGGAATTACCAGTTCCTGGCAGACTATTTTGGCTCGGGAGATACCAGTGAAAAGAAAACAATACAACTTTTTATACGCGATTTCGATGCTTCAAATCTTCACCTGATCAAGCAGGATAAATGGAAGGGAGAGGATATGGAACTTAAACTGGCCGGGTTAAGCCTGGATGCTGAACAACTGGATTTAAACCGGAAAACTGCGATCATTCATCTATTAAAAATCACCAGGCCCGATTTTGCCATCCGAAATTATAACGGAAACCGTCCCCCTTTGGCAGCGGACAACAGCCCGGCAGTAAATGATCCGATGCACCTTCGATGGAATCCGGCTGAATGGAATATTGTGGTCAGACATGCCTTAATAGAAAATGGTTCTTTCCGGGACGATAAAATCCTGGATACAACAAGATCCACTGTATTCGACAGCTACCATATTCATTTTTCATCGATACAAGGTGATTTCAAGGATTTTCATTTCATAAAAGATAGTATCCGGGGGAAAATGAGTTTGTCGACAAAAGAAAAGTCTGGCTTTGTTGTACAGAAGTTAAATGCCGACGTAAAGTTTTATCCTGAAGGGATGGAATTTAACCATTTCGACCTGCTTACGGGTAAAAGTCATATCAGGGATTTCTTCGCCATGCATTTTAAGAGTTTCGACGACCTGTCTGAATTTACTACTAAAGTTAAAATGGAGGCCGACTTTTCAAATGCAACCATTGACAGCGATGACATTGGTTATTTTTCATCGGATCTTAAAACCTGGAAAAAAAATATCCTGATTACGGGAAAAATAAAAGGCTCTGTATCCGACCTCTCAGGAAAAAATATAAAAATTAACGCAGGATTACATACCGAACTCCGGGGAGACATACACCTCGCAGGATTGCCTGATATAAATAAAACGTTTATTGATTTCAGATCCAATGATTTTAGGACAACTTACCAGGACATTGTTACGTTTATTCCGTCACTGAAAAAAATCAACAATCCCAGGATCGACCGGATTCAAAATCTTCATTTCGTCGGGAACTTCCAGGGGACCATCCAGAATTTTGTTACTTCAGGTACAATAGAAACTAATCTGGGAACCCTGGTAACCAATGTGACAATGCAAATACCCACGGGGCGTCCGGCTATCTATTCGGGTAATTTGCTGACAAATGATTTTCAATTAGGAAGTTTTTTAGAAGACAGCAGCCTGGGCAAGATTTCATTTAATGGAAAAGTACATGGTACCGGGCTCGCTTTAAACAGCATCAATGCCAGTCTGGATGGCAATGTACGCGAGTTTAATTATCAGGGATATACTTATGAAGATATCTTCATAAACGGACAGGTCAGAAAAAAGAGATTCGATGGGAAAGTCATTTCAAACGATTCCAATTTGCATGCTACTTTGATTGGTTTAATTGATTATAGCCAGGATATTCCCAAATTTGACTTCAACGCTGTAGTTGATAAAGCGAATCTCCACGCGCTTCATTTTACCAGAGACAGTATTGCCTTTAATGGTAAACTCCGGTTTAATTTTTCCGGAAATGACATCGACCACTTTTTAGGGAAGGCCAGAATATTTGATGCATCCATTATTAAAAAGGGACAGCGCATGTCTTTTGACTCACTGGTAGTGGAGTCGAATATCATTGATAGCAGTAAGACGATTACGGTTATGAGCAATGAATTTGAAGGTGCGATTGTCGGGGATTTTTCCATCAAGAAATTGCCGGCTGCTTTTCAGGAATTCCTGCACCGTTACTATCCGAGTTATATCAAACCCAATACAATCAAACTGAGCAGGGAAAAATTCAGTTTCGTTATTACTACGCGTCAGGTGGATCCCTACCTTAACCTGTTTACAAAAGATTTCCGTGGATTTAATAACACCAACATAAACGGACGAATAAACAGTGACCAAAACCTATTGAATATAAATGCCGATGTTCCCCAGTTTAATTATAAGAACTTATCGTTTTATAAAGTAGAATTGAAAGGGAATGGTAATTATGACAGCCTTTCCATCGATAACAAGATCGGCGAAGTATATGTGAATGACAGTCTTCACTTTCCATTAACACATATTCAGCTACGTTCATTTAATGATATTTCTGAAGTAAAAATCAGCACCAGTGCGAATCAGACACTTAATGCCGCCAACATTTCGGCGCAGGTTACGACCCTCACTGACGGAGTTAAAATAAAAT
The DNA here is from genome assembly GCA_013286315.1 of Bacteroidota bacterium. Classification (GTDB taxonomy): domain Bacteria; phylum Bacteroidota; class Bacteroidia; order Chitinophagales; family Chitinophagaceae; genus Puia. The sequence continues at coordinate 16,659 of JABDFX010000056.1, forward strand.
TCAATCCTTCTACTTTTGATATCAACAGTAAGACCTGGACGATTGACAAAAACGGAGAGTTGTTGTTTAGTAAAAATACAGTAGGCGCCGAAGCTGTCAGGATTTATAGCGGTGACCAACAATTCCTGGTAAGTACATCACCTTCCGGAGAAGGAAACTGGAATGATATCCACCTTGATCTTAAAAAGATAAATATCGGAGACTTCGCCCCATTTTTCATTAAGGATGAAAGAGTGGAAGGCGTGCTGACGGGACAAATCGATGTTACGGATCCATTTAATCATACATATGCACGATTCAGCGGTCAGGCCGAATATTTTCGTTTTTCAAACGATTCAGTAGGCAAAATAAATCTGACTGCCGATTACAATAAATCTACCGGCATTGTAAACGGAACCGTCAATTCTGACAACCAGGATTATCACTTTGACCTTAGGGGTATATTTAATACAAGTGACAGCGCCAAGCAACCGATCAATATCATGATTCCGAATATGGTGAATACCAAAATTGATCTGCTCGAAAAATATATTGGAGCTGTATTCAGCAACGTGACCGGTTATGCAACGGGGAACCTGCAAATCGTTGGGACGGGTGATAAACTGGACTATATCGGTGACATACATTTAACAGATGGCAAGCTCCATGTAAATTATACGCGCTGTACTTACCGTATTCCTTCTGCCATGATACATATGCGTGCTGACGGCATTGATTTCGGATCGTTTCAGATCAAAGATTCATTAGGCAATACGGCGGAGGTTTCGAAGGGGAAATTATATCATCATTCTTTCAGGAATATGAGTTATGATTTTGCCATCAATACCAACAAACTATTATTGCTCAATACACATATCACTGACAACAATCAGTTTTATGGATCTATGATAGGAAGGGCAAATGTAAAATTGTATGGCCCCCAGGAAGACCTGCAAATGGATATCAAGGGTGAACCCACCGACAGTTCCTATATCTATATTCCGACCAACACAAGCCGCGAAAGTGCCGATGCTGACTTTATCGTTTGGAAAGTGTATGGAAAGGAAATGACAAAACAGAAACTGACATCTTCTGAAAATAATTTTACTGTGACGGTAGATATCTCGGCCAATAATTACGCAAATGTCTTCCTAATTATTGACCCCCTTACCAAGGACATCATTAAGGCAACGGGACACGGAAATCTGCAGATGAGAGTGGGTACAAATGAAGACTTAAGCATTCGCGGACTGTATGTTATCGATCGCGGTAATTATAATTTTTCATTCCAGTCCTTCATCAAAAAACCTTTCGTGTTTATGCAGGGAGTTGAAAATTTTATCCGCTGGTCGGGAGATCCATATGATGCTGATATCAATGTTCAGGCGATATATGAAGCAGAAAATATTCAATTAAGTGTTTTGGATGAACAAAAAAGCGGACAGTCAAATAACGCGGGGCTGCTGGGATCCAAAGCCAAAAGTTATCTGGGCCCCATCTGGGTGGTGGCTTCCTTGAGAGATAAACTCATGCATCCAACGATCAATTTTGAAATACAAATACCACCAAAAAGTGAATTGAGGAACGATCTGTATGCACAAAGTGAAATTGACCGGATCAATTCCGACCCCGGAGAATTAAATAAACAGGTTGCTTTCCTCCTGGTTTTTAATAGTTTTGGTCCGTTGAGTAGTCCCGGCGGAGCCAACCTGTCAGCAAATGAAGCGGTGGGAGGCATTTTTGTATCGAGCATATCCAGTTATATATCGGGAGCCATGAGCAGTTATTTTTCTACTAAGTTCCAACAGGTATTCAAAGACAAAAGTCTGCGCGTAAACTTTAATACAGCTGTTTATAATGGATCTGCATTGGCTCCCCTGAGTCCCACTGATCCGAATGCTACTACGTACACGTATGACCGTACGAATCTGAATTTGTCAGTGATAAAAAGTTTTATGAACGAACGACTGACTTTCACAGTGGGAAGCGCTTTTGATTTTGGTCTGACTGCCCAACAGGCCTCTTACGCGGCCGTTCAATTTCTTCCGAATCTGACGGCAGAATACAAGCTGACTGAAAATGGCCGTGTGGTACTCACTTTTTTTTATCGCGATTCTTATATTTATCTCAACATCGGCAATCATACAATGAACAGTTCGGGAACAAGTATTTCGTACCGCCGCGACTTTGACAAACTGGATGAGATTTTTAAGAAGAAGAAGAAGACGGAGGCTCCTGCTGACAATACATCCTCTAAAAACTAAACACAAGACTAAAAGTCTGGAAGTCTGGAGGTCTGGAAGTCTGGAAATAATAGTTAGAAAAGGTAGTTATAATCACACTTCCAGTCTTCCAGTCTTCCAGTCTTCCACACTTGTGTTAAAGTTGTTCACGCAGTGAGTGTCCCAGTTTATCCCGCTTGGTACTCAGATATTTTTCGTTATGCGGATTGGACGGGATCTGAATGGGAATCGTTTCAACAATCTCCAAACCGTATCCTGAAAGACCCATTCGTTTTTTTGGATTATTGCTGATCAGTTTTAATCGACTGACACCCAGGTAACGAAGGATCTGTGCTCCGACTCCATAATCCCTCTTATCCATCGGAAATCCAAGATGAAGATTCGCTTCTACTGTATCCATTCCATCTTCCTGCAATTTATAAGCCTTTAATTTATTTACCAGTCCGATGCCACGTCCTTCCTGATTCATATACAATATGATACCGGATTTATTGGCTTCCACCATCTGCATGGCTTTGTGCAACTGGTCTCCACAATCGCAACGAAGCGAACCGAGAATGTCCCCGGTAAAACAGGATGAATGTACGCGTACCAGTACCGGGTCATTTTCTTTCCATTCACCTTTTATCAACGCGAGATGTTCATTGCTTGTGTTTTTTTCTTTAAAGGCAATGAGTTTGAAATGACCATATTTAGTCGGCATATCTACCCGCACAATTTCTTCAATCAGGGAATCGATCTTCAACCTGTATTCGATTAAGTCGCGGATAGAAATGATTTTAAAATCAAATTTCCGGGCTATTTCTTTCAACTCCTTGAGTCTGGCCATGCTGCCATCTTCATTCATAATCTCCACCAGGATGCCTGCTGCCTCAAATCCTGCCAGTCGGGCCAAATCTATTGCTGCTTCGGTATGCCCGGCCCTTCTCAAAACACCGCCTTTTTTCGCCCGTAAAGGGAAGATATGCCCGGGTCTTCCGAGTTCTCCGGGTCTTGTCGCAGGATTCACCAGGGCCTGGATAGTTAATGCACGATCGTGCGCTGAAATGCCCGTAGTGCAGCCATGACCCAGCAGGTCAACAGAAACCGTAAATGCGGTTTCATGCAAAGCCGTATTATTATTTACCATCAACTCAAGCCCCAATTCATCGCAGCGCTCTTCCA
>JABDFX010000057.1 GCA_013286315.1 Bacteroidota bacterium
GTAAGTATTCCCTGGGCTTCGATGCCCATTCGCTTTCGCTGATCACCCTGGTTGCAGAAGGAAATAATATTTTCGCCAATGCTCAGAATAAGGAACAAAAGTTCCGCTATTGTAAAAATTCGGAGTATTCAACATGCAACTGGCTGGTTCCCGCTTCTTCAGATGCTGCTTATTGTCAGGCCTGTGAACTGAACCGGATCATTCCGGATCTCACAAATCAGGAAAACCTGAAGAGATGGAAAAATATTGAAATTGCTAAACACCGGCTGGTTTATTCACTGCTGCGTCTTCGTCTTCCGGTGCAAAAGAAGATAGGGGAAGAAGAAACCGGAATTGCATTTGATTTTCTGGCCGACACATCGCCGAAGGAGAAAGTGATGACCGGTCACGATAACGGAGTCATTACATTGAACATTGCTGAAGCGGATGAAGCAGAACGCGTGAAACATAAGCAGGATCTGGGAGAAAGATATCGAACCCTGCTCGGTCACTTTCGTCATGAGATCGGCCATTATTATTGGGAGGTGCTCATCAAAAATTCTGATTCGATTGAAACTTATCGTTCATTATTTGGAGATGAAGAAAAGGACTATTCAAAAGCGCTTGATGAATATTATAAAACGGGAGCGCCTGCTAACTGGAGTGAAAGTTTCATTAGTCCCTATGCCACTTCTCATTCCTGGGAGGACTGGGCGGAAACCTGGGCCCATTATCTTCATCTGATGGATACGCTTGAAACCGCTTCTTCATTTGGTATCCGCATTCAGCCGGATACTGTCCAGGATACAAAAGGTATTCAGGCAAGCATCCAGCAGGATCCCTATGATATGACGGACTTCGGCCAGATTATCAAATGGTGGCTACCATTAACTTTTGCCTTGAACAGTCTGAGTCGTAGTATGGGTTATTCGGATTTTTATCCATTTGTTATTTCCGAGCCAGTCGTAAAAAAACTGCAATTCATTCATGAACTCTGTCTGAGCAATGCAGGCAATACTAGTTTTCCACGTTGGTGATTTGAGCAGGAGGCAGGACGCGGGACGCAGGAGGCAGGACGCAGGACGTGGGAAGTAATTATGAAGTTTTTGGTTATCGAATTGATCTTATAAGATTTATCAACTTTGCTCTGATTTTACAAACCTTTTCATTCACTAATTTGTACATGTCAGGGTTCAGGTAACCCAATTCGCTGGTGAGTAATATGCAATATTCAAGTTCATTTGCTGATCCAAGTGAAATATCAAGAAAATGCGTAAAATCTTTATCCGAATTTCTTCCGCAACCTTCCGCAATATTGAATGGTATAGAATAAGCAGCTCTTTTCATTTGACTAGTCAAATTATATTTTTCATCTTGCGGAAAACCCGGCGCAATATGCCGGTAAATGAATTTCACTAATTCATGAGATTCTTCCCACACTTCATACCTTTTGTAGTTTCGCATTTAATCATAAAGTAAATTCGATATTTTATTTGATAAAAAGTGTTTCAACGAAGATAATCAAGTGAATTGTGGGAAATATTTGTGAAAAAAAGTCGTCTGCCACGTTCGTGCTATTTATCAAATGCTTCCTACTTCCTACTTCCTGCGTCCTGCGTCCTGCCTCCTGCGTCCTGCTCGCCTCATACCTTATGTTTGAACGATCTCCTAAGATCCAGCGTATGAACATACTCTTTATTCGTATCCGCGATGGGTGCGTCATAGTAAAATGGTAATCTGTCCTGCTCAATATAATGCGCGACTAGAGAAAAAGAAGGTGAAGGCCTGAGCACTTCCTGAGTATGTGAAGTGGTTCCGAAACGACTTACCCTTCTGGATTCTGCTTCATTGGCATTGACCGGGAAACTGTCATAACTTCTACCACCGGGATGTGCAACATAATAAGTACAACCGCCGATAGAGCGACTGTTCCATGTGTCAACGATATCAAAAGTGAGAGGTGTGTCGACGCCGATGGTCGGATGTAAGGCAGAAGGTGGTTGCCAGGCACGATAACGAACTCCGCAAACATATTCTTCCCGGATTCCGGTTTCTCTCAACGGAACCCGGTTGCCATTACATAATAAAACATAGCGCGATTTATTCAATCCCCTTAATTTTATCTGAACCCTTTCCAATGAAGAATCTACATAGCGGGCAGTACCGCTACTCGACATTTCCTCTCCCAATACATGCCAGGGTTCAATACCCATTCGCACTTCCATTTCAATTCCTTCAATAAGCACGGTTCCATAATGCGGGAAACGGAATTCAAAAAAAGGTTCAAACCAACTCATCTGAAAAGGATAACCTGCATCATTCAGATCTTTTACTACTTCAACCAGGTCCTGGTGCACATAAAACGGCAGCATGAATTTATCATGCAATTCCGTTCCCCATCTCACCAGCTCATGTTTATATGGTTTCTTCCAGAATCTGGCAATCAATCCGCGGATCAACAGCATTTGTAAAAGACTCATTTGTTTATGCGGGGGCATATCAAATGCGCGAAATTCAAGAATGCCCAGTCTTCCGGCAGAGCTGTCAGGAGAATATAATTTATCAATACAAAATTCTGAACGGTGTGTATTTCCTGTAATATCTGTTAACAGGTGTCTGAAAATTCTGTCCACCAGGTAAAATGGAATAAAACCATGATCCGGAACCTGGCTAAAAGCAATTTCCATTTCATATAACTTCTCATCTCTTCCTTCGTCTATTCGTGGCGCCTGACTGGTGGGACCGATGAATGCGCTGGAAAATAAATAGGAAAGTCCCGGGTGATGTTGCCAATAAGCGATGAGACTGGCCAGCAGATCGGGCCTGCGTAGTAAAGGACTATCGGATGGTTTTGCGCCTCCGATCGTAATATGATTACCGCCTCCTGTTCCCGTATGCCTTCCATCCAGCATGAATTTTTCTGTGCCGAGTCGCGCCAAAAATGCCTGATCATATAACGTGTCGATATTAAATACTAATTCTTTCCAGCTGTTGGCAGGATGTATATTCACTTCAATAACCCCCGGGTCGGGAGAGACGACGAGTCGTTCCATACGATAGTCCCTCGGCGGCTCATAACCTTCAATGCGCACGGGCATTTGTAATTTTTCAGACGTGGCTTCAACAGATGCAACCAGGTCAAGGTAGTGCTCCAGATAATCTGTTGGCGGAAGAAAAACATAGATGATTCCTTCGCGTGCTTCCACGCAAAGCGTCGTTTTGATCACGGGTATTTCGAACAGGGGTTTGGTTTCTTCTTCCTTAATTATTTTTTTATTTTCTGAATCTTTTTTTTCGAGAAGTGTATCCTGCGATTTTATTTTCTGTTTGGGAACGGGATGTTCATAAACAAGTCCATAACGACTGGTAATGGTTTCATGATAATTTTCGAGCACCGGAAGTTCATCGAATAAACTGCGTTCCACTTTTTGGGGCTCATTTTCCTTTGCAACGGCCGGCAGGGAATCCAGGGGCAAACGCAGGCCCATCGGAGAATTTCCCGGAATCAGGAATAAGTTTTTCCTGTTCAGAACCCATTTACAGCTCTGCCACTTGTTATTGTCATAGTTCCATTTTAATGGCAGTGTGAAACCGGCGGGATTTCCCAATCCGGAATCCAATAAAGAGGATAAGGTTCTTCTCTCGATTGAATCTTTTAAGTTGGAGACCAAAGGATCCACATTAGCCGGTAGTTTTCCTTCTGACCAAAGAAAATAAAAAATATCCTCATAGGCAGTGCTCATGTTGCTCTCACTAACGGCCAGATGTTTGGCTAATTCTTTTGTGAATCGTTCGGCATCCTGCCAGGTGAATTTCTTTTCAATTTTTTCATGAGCAACCAGCCGGATATTCTTCCAGATCGGATAGTGATCCTTTCTCCAAAATAGTCCGTATTGCCAGCGGGGGAGCGGTTCACCCGGATACCATTTCCCAAGGCCGTAATGGATCATGCCATCCGGACCGAATTTTTCCCGAAGTCTGAAAATTAAATCGTGCGAGCGAATACGTTTTTCCGGTCCGTCGGCAGCGGTATTCCATTGGTCTGATTCCATGTCGTCAATGGAAACGAAAGTTGGTTCACCTCCCATGGTCATGCGCAGATCACCTTTATCAAGGTCTTCGTCAATCTTATATCCCGTCGCATTCATTGCCGCCCATTGTTCTTCTGAATATGGTTTGGTGACCCGGGGATCCTCGTGAATACGCGTAACCGTATTGGAAAATGAAAACTCTGTTTCACAGGGATCCGATGCACCCACAACGGGAGCGGCGCTCACATAGTCAGGTGTACATGCCAAAGGAATATGACCTTCGCCGGCAAATAAACCAGATGTCGGATCCAGTCCAATCCAACCCGCTCCCGGCACATATACTTCCGTCCATGCGTGCAGATCTGTGAAATCATTTTCAGGACCCGATGGCCCGTCCAGGGATTTTATGTCCGCGGTTAATTGCACCAGGTATCCTGAAACAAAACGTGCCGCCAGTCCGAGCCGTCTGAAAATCTGCACGAGCAGCCATGCGGAATCGCGGCAGGAGCCCAGTGCAAGCCCCAGTGTTTCTTCGCAGGTTTGTACACCCGCTTCCATGCGGATATTGTAATTAATGTCTTTGCTGAGTTTCCTGTTTATATAAACAAGGAAGTCGTTGATGGTTTTTTTACTTCTGTCCAGCCCGTCCATCCATTTGTTCAGCAGTGGTCCGTCTTCTTTTATTTCGAGGTATGGGATCAGCTCGCCCTTTAATTGTTCTTTATAATTAAACGGGAAGTTTTCGGCGTATTCTTCAACAAAAAAGTCAAAGGGATTGATCACCGTCATGTTGGCAATAACCTCCACTTCAATCCGGAGCTCCTTCGTTTTTTCAGGAAACACAACCCTTGCCTGGTAGTTCCCAAAGGGATCCTGTTGCCAGTTAATGAAATGATTTTCAGGAAATACTTTGAATGAATACGCTTCGATGTGTGTGCGTGAATGAACTGCGGGTCTCAGGCGGAAAATATGTGGTGACAGGGAAACAAACCGGTCGTAATGATAAGCGGTTTTATGATTAATTGCTACGCGAATGGCCATAAAATATAGTTAACGCAATGAATAGCGAGCAATCGTTATTGCGGCTCAGATAGCGCTTTGAAGATAGATAAATTACTGTTTGGATGGAAATTAAGATTTAAGAGGTGATGCGTTGGCTGATAACAGGCAGGAAGGCAAATTATTTATTTGGGACTCCTGATAAAAATGTTAATGACTTCAACCAATATCAATATGATGACAACCCATTCAAGTGTGTTGCTGTTGCGGTTCTGTAAAAGATCCCTGAATAATTCCATATTCTCTTTCACGATGCCAAGTCCTTCCTGGATCGTACGAAAACGCGCCTGCAAATCGAATGTTTTTTTTAATCCGATATCCAATTTGTTCAGGTTTTCATTTTCCCATGTTTCTTCTGGAGAATCGAAAATGTAAAGGTTAGCAGATATCCGGTTTTTCAGGTTTAATGTGCGCCCGATATATTTTTTCAATTTAATGCCACCCATGAAAATCTTACCCTTTCTTTCCAGCAGTTGTGTATGGGAATTGGTTTCTTCCAGTAAAGAATTTGTCTGCTGGTTGTAGTAGTCCAGGGCGACGCTTTGTGAAACATTCAGCATGATGAGACGCAATTCATCGACGCCGGGGGCGGGAATTTCAATTTTGTTATATCCATAATTAATGGCCGGCGCCTCCGTTTCGATATCGAACTCATCACTCAGACGCTGATCAAACAGGTTTTTACAAAGAGGTTCTATTATCTTAAAAAAAGCTGCCATCTCTGTTTCTGAATATCCCAGAAAGCAAACGATGCCGTATTTGAAAACATACAGATATTTCTGATTGTCTATTGCATAAAATAATTCATCCGTGTCCGAATAATGAAGTGTGGCGGGGAAGGAAGATTTGAAGAGTTTTATATCGATGCTGTCTGCAAGCTGGAAGGAAATGACTTTTAAATTCATACTTTAACATTTGCATCCACATAAAGGTAGGTGAATGCAAATATTTAGTAAACGGGTCAGTTCTTAGAGGCAACTGTTTGGCTTTTCAGTATTTCATTCTGACTTTGCCTGTATTTCAGGATCGACAGATAGTGCAGCGCCAGGCGATTTTTATAATTTACATAAGATTTCTGGGACCATTGTATGGCTCCGTCGAGATCACCATTGATTTCGGAGATGATGGCCATATTGTAACAGGCCCGACCCGCTAATTTTCCATCAGTGCTTTTTGTTTCCTCTAACCAGATTTGAGCAGCGCCATCCCAGTTTCCAGACTGCGCCTGGCGTTTTGCGGTTTTGAAGTTTTCATTACCAGATACAAAATAATCTCTCGAAACCCGGATCCAGCATGGAAGTATCCTGTCTGCATACGCTTCGCCGGCCTGAATGCCCACACTGGTAACGGCCTCTTTGCGACCTATCAGAGATGAGGCAGCCACTGCCGGATTAATGCCGGAGCCAGAAAATGAAACGTCCCGGCCAATAATATATTCATCCAATATGGTCCGTGTGGAGGGATCATATATTCTCCATCCTGTTTTTACAAATGTTGTCATGTTGACTGCATGTACAATTGCCGGAAGACTGGTCACACCCAGGTTCACCTGTGTCGGACTGGCTGAATAATTCAGCTTTGTTTCTGTATCAAACAGTTCAAGAGAAAAAAGGACATCCGTATTGCTTTCCCTGCATATTTTTTCTACCGAATCCCATAGCATGGGCGTGGGAAATATGCCGGCACCGAAAGACCTCAAATCCCTGTCCACCGGTTTTACTTCCGTGAACCGGGTATTTTTCATCAGTTCATCTGACAGACCACGCAGACTGCCTTTTGCACCGGCCTGCTGGAGGTCATTGGATTCCAGGGAAAGTGCTTTATGAATGGCGTCAAGGGTTTGGGATTCGCTGGAGGCTTTGCTCCTGTTTACGAGGGCAACCGTTTTTATATTCGCGGGAATGGAAACAGGAGCCGGTTTCAAAACGCTAAGCGACATTAAATTGGTTGAGCTGCAGGAATAGCAGGTAAGTACAATCAGACTATAAATTGCCCGGTTTTTCATACAAAGGATTTTAATAGGCCAATGGCCGCTGCTAAAACGGTTTTTCCGATTTATTTAGTATCAGGAACGCGCAAAACATTCCTTCTTGTCTATCCGTAAATGATTGATTGTAAAGGAGGTACTTTTTAATGGCCTATATTTTTTTCTACCGACCTTAAGGATTTCGTATTAGCTTCTCCCATTCCCTCCGCAACATAGCGAATTGATATTCACTACCCCATTTCCCTTTAAAGAAAGTATTTTCAATGAAATGTGCTTCCTTCCGGAATGAAAGACTTTCCATCATCCGGATGGAAGCCAGATTTTCCGCGTCCACTGTTTCCTCGATCCGGTGTATTCCTTTCTCTGAAAACAGAAAATTCATGAGTCCAAGCATGGTTTCTTTTGCATATCCCAGCCGTTGGTGCAGATGTGAAATGCTGATACCCAGTTCGGCGATTCTTGAATCTGATGGATGAAGATAAATGGCGCAATCACCTACCAATTGCCGGCTGCTGATATTTTCAATAGCAAATTGAATCCATTCTCCCGGAATAATGAGTAATTTATTTTGATGTTCTGCGATAAAGGATTTTGCCTGTTCCCTGTTATATGTATCGAAGCCCTGATATTTTGTTACCTCGGGATTGGACCTGTACAGATGGAAGGAGTCCAGATCTGATTCCCTGAGATTTCTTATTTTTAATCGGCGGGTTGTAAATAAACAGAGCATACACGGGCCGTTTCGTTTTACATTAAAGCCGGCTGGGTGGAGACAGGAATCCACGGCAAAGGTGAAATAAAATTTGAAATGCAATTGGAAGACTGGCTCGGAATTATTTAACAGCTGGGTTCTTTTTAGCCTTAGCAATCGGGGCGAAGGGCCCATATTTATGCTGGACGGATGGAAAGGAATCCGGATATGGTCCGTCTTCGAGATCAACAGGCTTTAATAAAATATTTGGCCAGTCCTGCTTGAATTTTTTAACGGGCCGGGGTTGGCTATTCACAAAGGCGGCCAGATCCCATGCCTGATCATCATTTAATTGTTCATTTGAATAATTACTTCCGAAGGGCATATTGTCTTTTACAAATCCTGCAAATTTCGAAAGCCGGTAAAGACCCGCAGCAGTATTATAGCTATGATCTCCCCAGAGGGGCGGATAGCGATATTCTGCTATCGAGTCGGGTTGTCCCTCACCATTTAATCCGTGGCAACTCTGGCATTTTTGCTGATATAAAATCTTTCCTCTCTGGGGATCTGCCGGTCTTTCTATAAAACTCAGTATTTCCAATCCGGCGCCCGCTGGTTTTTTACCCTTCGTTACATCTTTTCCCAGCCAACTGATATATGCGTTCATAGCCTTCATCTCCCGGCTGGTACTGTCTGGCGCTTCACCATTCATACTTCTTTCAAAACAATCCGTAATACGCTGGTTTATTGTTTCACGCGATCCTCTGCGATCGCTGAAGCGGGGGTAAAGAGCAGCGACAGCTCCAAAATTTCCAGCCCAGGCTTTTGTGCCGGCGTCCAGGTGGCAATTCTGGCAATTCATGCCGTTAGCATTTTTGTTTACAGAACCGCGCGGACCAATATACAGGGAAGTATGACTGATCAGTTTTTTACCATAACGGATCAGGTCCCCGGATTCATCATTTGGAATCGTGCCGGAATCCGGGGCCACCCATAATATTTCTTTTGTGGAAAGCGTGGCCGCTTTCGGCGTTTCATTTGCTTTTTTGGATTTTTCCCTGTGCTCGAGCAGTACCAATAATACCGTCAGCAGCAGAACTGAAACGAACAGCCATTTACGCGTCATAGGGATCTATTGTGCAAAGGCTAACCTTTTATACATTACAATAACCACAACCGTGTTCCTGCGCCCGACCCACAGCCCAGACACCGGAGGGCATAGCCGGAATACCCGGAATCAGATTATCCTCAAACTCTTTCTTAACGGTGGCGTTTTCCTGCTTTGTCATACCGGCAATGACTGCACTATAAACGGTAATGGCCATATCGCATGCGCAAAACATAATTCCGGATGCCTGTAGTCCGGGAATATCCAATTGAACAACACCTATTCCGGGGGCGGAAAAATCATCCGGTTTAGGTTTCCAGAAAGGGTTCCGTAAAGCCGATGCTTTTGTTTGCGGGTCAGTAACTTTAAATACGTCGCCGAATTTATATTTTGCCCACAAACTATCCTGGATAGCAAAACACATAGCGGCGTGTCTTAAAACAACTACAGCGGTAGCATCCGATCCCCCGGTTGCCGCATTGGTCATCATATATATTTTTGGCCAGGCAAAGGGGAATATTTCTTTCGGTTCAGTGCAATCAAACACAATTCTGTGTTTGCCTTTGACTCCTTTAAACCAATCGTCAGGATCAGCTGAGGCTCCTGAAAAAACATTCGAGCCTTCATTGGCTTTGGCCGGATTGACCAGGGAAGCTACCCCCATCAGTGCGGCAGCACCTGTAACTTTTCCGAGGAAATCACGCCTGTTGGCATTTCGATTATGCGACATATGATAAAGTTTTATTGGTTAAATCCGGTTCAGTTAGATTTAAAAACCGGTTAGCAAACCTAGTTTGCCTATAGGATATTATTATTGGAAAAAAGTGACAAAATTAGATTTGCATGATTCTTTCAAATGACGCTTTCGCGGAAAAAAAATGATGTGGGGACCCTCCAGTCAAAGTTTTGAACTCGTGGATCAAATGACTATGGTCGTAATAGCCGAAAATTTCCGCCAGCTGCTGCCATTTCACATTCAGATTGGATTCGAGATAGTGGATCATCGCACAAAATCGCACCAGGCGGGAAAAACTTTTGGGATACAAACCGACCTGTTCGAGAAAATGTCTTTCCAATGTGCGTTTTGTAGTGAAGGTAGATTCCTCCAACTCCCTGAGTGAAATATTTCCCCTGTTCCGTTCGATCAGTTGTATGGCATCGTCAATATTACGGTGCGGCTTTTTTGGCGTTTTCATTTGTTCGAGCAGCCAGTTGTCGATGAGTTCAATTTTCCCGGAAATATCTCTTTCCGTTAATTGACGACTGATCCCGATAATTTGTTTTCCGAGAAATTTTACAGCATCCTGACTGCGATTTATAAACGACCGGGCAGGCAGCTGAAAAATTTTATAGAGGCCACCTGGTGTAAAACGTATAATCATCTTGTGCATTCCGGGAAATATCCTGGTCCGGCAGGCGATATCATTCGGTCCGACAATAAAATGAGTGGCACTGAATTCCAAACGGTTACAGTCATAGACGGTGGATCCCCGATCCAATCCAAATACCAGACTCTGTGTAATCTGGGGAAAGAAAATGTGTTCAATAAAACCCTGCGACTGATCAGCAGATATAATCAGATAAGAATCAACACAATGCCTGAGCAAAGGATGAGGGTTAAAAGCGTGCACATGAAACATATCCCCGATATTTATAGTCGATGAGGAAATTCTTTCGTGCTCGTGGATGCAGTCATTGGCAAGCTACAAATTTGACGGGCATAAAAGGTCGCCGGATGGTATAAATATTTTGCATTAATTCATAAAACCCTGATTAACTTGTTAAAACCTGCCGGTTCAAATATTTCTTTATGAAAAAATACGGGATACAGTTTGCCATTTGTTTGTTAGTGAGTGTCGTATGCCGTGCCCAGATACCTGTCAGCCAGGAACCCCGGCATCATAAAATATTGGAAAATGATCATCTCAGGCTCCTGGATGTTCACCTTCCTCCGGGCGATACTTCAATGATTCATATACATGCAACGCCTTCCGTTTTTGTGATTCTTAATAATGTGAAGACAGGCTCACAGGTAATCAGTGAGGAGGACCATTCGAATTCTCCCATTCCACACGTTGGTAACATCTGGTTCGAGGGTTTCTATGAAAAACCCCGAATCCATCGTGTTTGGAATAGCGACAGCTCTGAATTTCATGTTATGGATATAGAGCTGACGAATAAAAATTATATAACGATAGAAGGGGCCGTGAAGCAGGCGCCTTTTACATTTCTGTTCGACGAAAAACCGGTGAGGGCGTACCGCCTGGACCTCCAACCCGCTGCAAATATTTCAATATTGCCTGACAGGGCCGATGTATTGATGATCCTGCTGACAGATTCGGTCACAGCAGTTCATGCAAATGAAAAAGACTTCCACACAAAGGGAGATTATCTGTACGTTAGTTACGGAACGAATCTGGGAATTAAAAACAGTGGCCACGGGAAAGCAACTTTTGCATTCTTTGAACTGAAATGATCAGTTGCCCGGTGGGATTTTTTTAATTTTAATATTACGATACCAGACTTCCTCCCCATGATCCTGCAAAGCGATATGACCGGAATGGAAACTGCCGAATCCTGGCATTGTATTGAATTTGCTTGCAGCAATCAGTTTTTTCCAACTATCACCCCATAATACAGTGGAAATAATATGTGTATCATTCAGGTAAAGGTCGAGCCGGCTGTTGTTACTTACAATTTCTACCTGGTTCCATTCCAGGGCGGGTCTGGCTGACATCGCAACAGATGAAATTAAATCATAGAGATCGCCGGCTTCGTGTTTTGGACTATGAGCATCTTCGTTGCTGTCTTTATCACATACCTGCATTTCCGGACCGGTGTTCCAGGTTTCTTTATACTTCGCAGTATCTTCCTTTACGAAAATCATGATGCCGCTATTTGCTTTCCTGGCAATTTTCCATTCCAGCTTCAAATCAAAATTGCTGAATGTGTCATTAGATACCAGGTCCCCGCCGCCTGCCGTCTGATATCCGTTTTTTAAACCGGGTTTTAAATGGATAGAGAAACTATCAATGTTCCAGGCCGATCCGGCTTTTTTTTGGCCATATGTATGCCAGCCACTGAGAGAATTTCCATTGAATAGTGAAATCCAGCCACTATCTGATAAAACAATCGCAGGTTTTAGTGTGGAATCCTGCGTCGCTTGTGGTGGTGAAAACTTAAAACCAGTTTGATTTTGACAGGATATCATTACCCAAAAGCAAAAACAAGGGGCGAGTAAATGTTTTAAAACCGACAATTACGAAGTTTGTAAAATGAATGACATTAGGTGCTGATCTGCGTAACCTTGTATAAAGTAACTAATTTTAATCAAATCTCATGTTGTTATACAAGGACAAAGCATCACTGGAGAATTTTTCCGAAAGCTGTCAATGGGAATGGCTGGAAACCAACGGGCTGGGCGGTTGGTCCGGCAGCAGTTTGTCCGGTTGCAACACGCGGCGTTATCATGGATTACTGATGGCAGCCATCAAACCACCTGCTGAACGCATACTCCTGGTTTCCAAGCTGGATGAAAGTATCATCCTCGATAACAACCGGTACGATTTAAGTACTAATGATTATGGGGATACTCTTTTCCCAAAAGGTATCCAGTATCTGAATTCGTTTAAGAAAGATATTTTCCCACAATGGATTTATGAAGCTGCCGGTATCAGACTGCGTAAAACCATTACGATGGTATACGGACAGAACAGCACACTGATACGGTATGAAGTTTTAAAAGCAGATAAATTATTCAGCCTTCAGTTGCTGCCCCTGATCGCTGCCAGAGGTTATCATCAGCTACAGCATGCCAGCAATAATATTTTCTGGGACGTGGAATTCAGGAATGGCTTATTTCATAATCAACCCTTTGAAGGAGCGCCGGATATATTTATATCCGTTCCGGGATCTACCTTTCAACCGTTGAATAAATGGTACTATCATTTTAATTATCTGCAGGAGAAAGATCGCGGACTGGATTACGAAGAAGATCTGTTCAATCATGGTTTGTTCAGTGTACTGCTGAGAGATGGAGATTCCTTAAACATCATCATTTCTACAGAAGATCCGACCGGAAAAAATTCTGACACGCTATTTGAAACGGAGAAGAACCGAAAATTATCTCTGATAAAAACGGTGACCGGAGATCTTTTGCGTCAGTTGGTTCTGGCAGCAGATCAGTTTGTTGTAAAGCGCGAAATTCCTGCTGAAATAATTGAAGGGCCGCCCATCGCACTGAAAACCGTTATAGCAGGGTATCACTGGTTTACTGACTGGGGTCGTGATACTATGATTTCCCTGCCCGGACTTTGCCTGGAAACCGGTCGTTATGAGGATGCAAGAAAAATTATTGATGTGTTTGCAAAATCTGTCAGTGAGGGTATGTTACCCAATCGTTTCCAGGATAATAATGAACCGCCGGAATATAATAACGTGGATGGCACGCTGTGGTATTTCAATGCGGTTTTTTCTTATTTCCAGAAAACAAAAGACCGGAAATTTGTTTTGGATGAAATTCTTCCGGTCCTGAAAAATATCATTGAATGGCATTTCAAGGGGACAAGGTATCATATTCATGTGGACGGTGATGGTCTTTTATATGCCGGTGAACCTGGGCAACAACTCACCTGGATGGATGCACGGGTTGGGAACCGGGTGGTTACCCCGCGTATGGGAAAGCCGGTAGAGATTCAGGCTTTATGGTACAATGCACTAAAAATTTTTGAGGCCCTGCTTACCATGAACGGAGAAAACGATGAAGCAAATGGTATCGCCGGAAAAGCAGCACAGGCAAAAAAGAGTTTTGAAGAAAAATTCTGGTTCGCAGAAGGAAGTTATTTAATAGATGTGATTGATCCTGATGGAAAACCTGATTACAGTATCAGACCAAATCAGGTATTCGCCCTGAGTTTGCCCTTTCATCTGATAGAAGGAGAACGAGGAAGGGCTGTTATGAATATTCTTCGTTCAAAATTATATACCCCTGTTGGATTACGATCCTTATCCCCGGAAGATCCGGAATATAAAGGGCATTATGGCGGAAATACATTTTTGCGTGATTCCGCTTATCACCAGGGAACCATATGGAGTTGGCTGCTGGGGCCATATATTGAAGCAGGTATGAAGACTGAGGGCGAATCATTCAGAACGGAAGCTGTTGATATGATCGCTCAATTTGCCAATCACCTGAATGAGGGTTGTATCGGGTCTGTATCCGAAATATTCGATGGCGATGCGCCTCATCATCCCCGGGGCTGTGTAGCACAGGCGTGGGGTGTGGCTGAAATCCTGCGGGTTATGAAAGTATATTCCTTGTTGACGGTTGACGGTTGACGGTTGACGGTTATTCGATGACCGATGACGGTTGACGGTTGGCGGTTGACGGTTTTTCGTTGATCGTTGATCGTTGATCGTTGACAGTTGACCGTTGACAGTTGACCGTTGACCGTTGACTGTTGACGGTCGCCTCACGCGTTGTTGTACATTTTTAATACAGTTTCCCGCAACGCGCTGGATTTATCAGAAACCAGGAACTCAAGTGTTTGAGCAATTTCCAGGGGCTTAACCCAGATATCGGGATTCACATCCGGCATCTCTTTGCGATTCGAAGGAGTATCGAGTGTGCTGGGAACTACCACCGAAATGGAAACACTTTTACCTTTGGCCGCTTCATTGAGATATTCAGCCAGCTTAAATAGAAGTGATTTGCTAAGGCCATAAGCAATCATATCTTTACCCAGTGCCGGGTTCAACGCCGGTCTTGCACCAATAAAAACGATATTTCCTTTTTTGTTATTCATCATATGGCCGAAAAGCGGTTTAGTCACATAGAAAGCCGTTTCAAAATTTAATGCAATTTGTTTATGCAGATCCTCGCCGGTTGTATTTTCAATGTCACCCATGGCAAAACCACCGACAAGCAATAAAGCGGCGTCGATAACGGTATATTTCCGTATCATATTTTCGACAAAAGAAGTAGTTTCTTTTTGATCGGTGAGATTCACCACCGAAATTTCCAGGTTCGGATGAGGTATGAAATCTTTTTTCGAACTTTCGTTTGTGATTGTCGCAATCACACGGTAATTATTTTCAATGAATTCTTTTGTTACAGCGGTACCCAGATTACCATTGGCACCGGTGATAATCACTGTCTTCATATTTTTATTTTTTCCGTCCGGCCCATTGAATGGCATTTAGTATCAGCTGGTCCTCCATTGGACTGGTACCCAACGTTTGAGATAAACTTTTAACTCCTCCATTTTTATAATCCATATCGTTGTGTCCCATATTAAAATAGACCATCCGGTAATTTTTGTTCGTCCATACAACCGGATAAAAACCACTATGCCAGATCTCATATAATTTGGGACCTGTTCCCAATGGAAAACTGGTGCTGTCAATAGACAATAAAATGTCAATATCCGGATTGGTTCGCAGATCATTTGACCAGCGATACCATTCACTTGCAGAAGAACGAAAAGTGTCCGGTAAATTTTGGGTAACCGGATGCGATTTATCCATTACCCGCAAAACGGCCGGAGTCGGGCGCCAGGTATTGCTCACGTATGAGCCGGCTCCTATAAATTCGTTATGATACCAATCCCAGTTTTGGGGATAGAGTGAATGGTTGAGCGCAAAGCCTGCAAAATGAAAGCCCAACCAGCCTCCGCCTGTTTTCATATATTCTTCAAATGCTTTTCTTTGATCCGGATCTTCCGGACGTGTATCCAGAAAAATCACTACCTGGTATTTGGAAAGAAATCCGGCATTTAAATTACTCCAGTTATTTGTTGAATCGTAAGTAAAATGATTTGCTGCGGCTTTCAGGGGAAACCATCTGTTCGCTTCGTGTACAAAACTAATATGAGCCGAGTCTTGCTTTGCTGTATAAAAGGCAATTACCCTGATGGGCTGGTTATTTTCCTGGGAAAAGGATGCGCCCGGATGAAGACAGATAATAAGGAGACTGGTAAATGTGAATAATAAATTTCTGTTTTTCATGTAATCAGGGTTTGCAAAAATGTATCCGAAAGTTAACAACAGTTTTTAAGCCGTTGGTTGTTTTCTTCCACCAATATTTGGAAGAAATCCTGTAAGCAATCCTATCAGGGGCAGAAAGGCACAAACCTGGTAAACGTAAATAATTCCTTTATGATCTGCCAATACGCCAAGTAAGGCTGATCCCAATCCGCCCATGCCAAACGCAAATCCGAAAAAGAGTCCCGAAATCATGCCTACTTTACCTGGTAATAACTCCTGTGCGTATACGAGAATGGCGGAAAATGCAGAGGCGAGAATGACTCCGATCGGAACCGTCAGTATCGCTGTCCAGAAAAGATTTGCATGCGGTAAGAGCAAAGTGAATGGAGCTACACCCAGGATAGAAAACCAAATTACATACTTCCTTCCGAAACGATCACCCAACGGACCGCCCAACAAAGTGCCAGCCGCAACAGAAAATGTGAATATGAAGAGGAAAATCTGTGCATGCTGAACGGATACTTTGAATTTCTCGATCATATAAAAGGTCAGGTAACTGACCATGGACGCCAGATAAAAATACTTTGAGAAAATCAGGACAATTAAAATCAGTATAGACCAAAATATTTTGGATTTTGAAAAAGCAGGCTGATTCGCATCCCTGGTTTTTGGTTTTAGTTTTAAAGTATTGAGATGTGACTGGTACCAGCGCCCAACAAAAATCAAAACGCCCAAAGCAATTAAAGGCAGAACAGCAAACAAGCCGATACTTCTTTGACCCAGCGGTACAATGATTAATGCTGCCATTAAGGGACCCAATGCGGAGCCGGCATTTCCGCCAACCTGAAATATGGATTGCGCCAATCCTCTTTTTCCACCGGACGCCATATAGGCAACTTTAGACGCTTCAGGGTGAAATATAGAAGAACCAATGCCTATCAGGGCAACAGAAAAAAGCAGAAAATGGTAATTACCAGCCTGCGACATGGCAATGAGTCCAATCAGAGAGATTCCCATAGCGGTAACCAGAGAAAAAGGTTTGGGCCGGTGATCCGTATATAAGCCAACCAATGGTTGAAGAAGGGAGGCCGCCAACTGGAAAGTAAGTGTGATCAATCCGATCTGCGAAAAATTCAAATGATAGTTCACTTTTACTATCGGATAAATGGAAGGGATGAGAGACTGAATGGAATCATTCAGCAGGTGTGAGATGCTAATCATTATCAGGATCGGATAAACCGTTCCGGTCAAGGCAGGATTCGTACTTGCCTGAACGATTTGTTTTTCCATTACTTTATGCATTCCACGACTTATTTTCTGACATGCAAAGTTAATTGAGTTGAAGGATTTTCCATCGATCGAAAATCCTGAAACTGAATGAACAAATACTATTTTTGTTCTTACTAAATACCAACAATGAAGAAATTTATAACCTGCCTATTGATGTTCTTTTCTCTTTTTGCGATTGCACAGAAAACGGATAAGAAGCTTGAAAAGCGGATCGATGACCTGGTGATGGGATTTCATGGAACGGTCGGGATATACGTTCATGAACTAAAAAAGGACCGTGTTGCTTCATTTAATGCCGATACGGTTTTTTCAACTGCCAGTATAGTTAAGATTCCGATAATGATTGGCATTATGGACAGGATTCAAAATAAAGAACTGGAATTTCATCAGGTGATGGTATATAAGGATACAATAAATTATGATCCGGGAGAAGACGTATTGGCTTCATTCAAACCGGATGAGAAAATTCTTTTAAGTAAATTGATGTTACTTTCCATTTCACTGAGTGATAATAGAGCCAGCCTGATGTTGCAGGGTATTGCCGGCGGAGGTCAACATATCAATGATCTGATGGATAGTCTGGGTTATTTGTACACCAGAGTAAACAGCCGGACGCCGGGCAGGGAAAAAGACAGGGAAATCTATGGATGGGGCCAGACGACACCCCGGGAGATAGCAAGGATCATGGAACAGATTGAAAAAGGAGAAGTATTAAGTAAAAGAAGCAGTGATCGCATGCTGAGAACCCTGGGAAGGCAATATTGGGATGAGGTTGCCATTTCACAAATCCCACCCAATATTTTTGTGGCTTCGAAAAATGGTTCTTTGGATCAAAACCGGAACGAAATTCTATATGTAAACGCTCCGAACCCTTATATCTTCAGCATATTTACAAAAAACAATAAGGACCAGAGCTGGGAATATAATAATGAAGCATGGGTGCTGACGAGAAAATTATCGGCGCTCCTATTTAGATATTTTAATCCTGGGATTCATTATGAGGCGGAGCCGGGAACTCGCTAATTGTTAATTGTTAATTGTCAATTGTTAATTATGCATTCAAAATAAGATCTGTTAATTACAGTTATTCCCTCGATAAAATTGACAATTGACAATTAACAATTGACAATTAAATACTGATTTCCCGTTTTCTCGCAATGACTTCCCAGGAACCAACAATCGTATTGTTTTCCACGATGAGAGCTTTATCGTACAAAGCGACGGTAGGGCAGATATGCCAGGGTACGCCGTACAAAATATCGCCTGGATTGAATTTGGCCGAATCAGGAACTTTAAGCACCAGGTGTTCTTCGCTTTGTGCTGTCGGAATGGCTTCCGGTGCATTCAAGAAATAAACTCTCGGCTGAGGATTTTCAGAAGCGACCGATTTATATCCCAGATCCACACAAATCATATCAGGAGCGGGAATGGAAATGATGCGACTTGCAATCAGGGCCGCCCAATCGAATGGTTGTTCCGGCAAATTTTCAGAGTAACCCTTATCCCAGAATACAAAAGTGCCCGGGCTGCATTCTCTGTCCCCGGCTTCTGCATGAATAAAACAGGTTGGGGAGCCGCCCGCTATCAGTAATGTTGCATGCCCCACGATTTCCTCCAATGCAAGTTTTAATTTTGATACAGGCTCAAAAGCCTTGAGACAAACTTCAGTCCGGATATTTATATCCCGGTCTTTGATATGTCCGTCGTAAGCATGCATACCTAATATATGTAATGCAGGAAGCGAATGTATTTTTTTAAAAAGAGAAATTGCATTTTCCGGTCGTATACCTGTACGATTCATTCCGAGATTCAGATCTATAAAAATTTCCGCCGTCAGATTTGCAGATGTATACAAATCAGAAATCGCGGCTGCGGTATTTGCATGATCGACCAGGCAGGAAAATTGAGTGTCCGGATATTTTTGTATCAGCCTGATCAGTCTCTTTATTTTAGGTATCGTGGGCTGATAGGCGAGCAATACATCCGGTGCTTTGATCATGGCAAGCATTTCTGCCTCAGCGATGGTTGCGGCTTTGAATTTTTTGATTCCGGCTTCCATCATCAGAGCGGAGACCTCCGCCATTTTATTCGTTTTCACATGGGGCCGCAATAAACGGACATCCACTCTTTCTACGATTTTTACGATATTCTCCTTTATTCGTGATGGATAAAGAAGCAATGCCGGCGAATCGTATTCGTTTATGTTAACTGTTTCGTACCAGGGCATTGCATTCATTGTTTATCTTTTCGTTGACGGTTGACGGTTGACGGTTGGTCGTCAACTTTTGTACTATGTTACTAAAGAACTCCACTTCCAGTCTTCCATACTCCCATACTTGTTATGCTAGTTCGAAGAGTGCTTCAATTTCCACCGGAATATTATCCGGCAGGGTGCCCATACCTACAGCCGAGCGAACGCCAATTCCATTTTCCGTTCCCCCAACTAACGCAGGTCATGAAGGGACTAAACCTCCATCCAATTCTGGCGGCATGGTTTATTGCCGCATTTATACGTGTATGCCTGGGTTCGGCCACTGTAGCGGGTCTGACAGCCGCGGGCATGGTTGCACCTCTGATTGTTGGATCTACCATTAATCCCAGCCTGATTGTGTTGGCCACCGGCGCAGGCAGTTTGATGTTTTCTCATGTGAACGATTCAGGATTCTGGCTGTTTAAAGAATATTTTAATTTAACAGTCAAGGAAACTCTTAAAACATGGAGCGTGATGGAAACGATTGTTTCAATCGTCGGTTTACTCATGGTTGGACTCATTTATTTAATTACCCGTCATTAATTATTAATATATGTCAGCAGATGAAAATT
>JABDFX010000058.1 GCA_013286315.1 Bacteroidota bacterium
TATAATTTCCATGTGAACAAATTGGGGCAGGTTGAAAATATCGCTCAGGTTCAGAGCACTTTTATAATGGGTACAATAAAAACAGGTCAACCTGTGATCAGTTAGTCTTCAGCAGATCGGCTACTACCTTGTCAATCGGAAGACTCACCGAATCAGCCGAAAAAGAGCTCCAGGTAATAAAACGAAAAGTTTCTGTTTCTCCTGTTTTTCTGTATACTTCCATCTGGGCCTCATCAAAATCAAATAATCTGGTACGTAGCGGCACGCGGATTTCTTCCAGTGCTTCGACCCTGTAATAGATTGAAATAATCTGATGCTCGGGATTAAAAGCGCTCATCTGAAAAAAATCGGTTGTGTAAATATGATCCGTAACAAGAACTTTCAGCTGCATCTCCTCCAAAAATTCGCGTTTTAAACAATCCCTGGTTCCCTCACCAAATTCCAAACCACCACCTGGAAATTTAGTATACTGCTGCCCCCGGATGAATTCATCCGATACCAATACATCAGCATTTTTATTCTGAAGAATCCCATATACCCTGATATTAAACATAGACATGACGATAATTAAATTATTTTCAGATTTTTATTTTATGCAAATGGTCCGGCGATTATGAAGTTGGAAAAATTATTAATCAAAAAAAGTACCATTTAACAATAAAATTAAAGCGGAGGACGAGATTGAAAATAAATAACCAGTTCTTTGACTGCAACAATAGCTAACCTTTCAAATTTGAAAGGTTGAACTATTGTAGTAAATACCGGGGGAAATAATGGAGGTTCCGAGCAGATTCGAACTGCTGTAGAAGCTTTTGCAGAGCTCTGCCTAACCGCTCGGCCACGGAACCTTTTGAGATGGCCAAAAGTAGTATATTCGGACTAATTTGCCTAACGGATCGACAGAAATGCAACGTATAGAAGAAAGTGAACTGATCATTAATTCCAGGGGTGCCATTTATCATCTTGACCTGCGGCCGGATGAATTGTCTCATAAAATATTTCTGGTGGGTGATCCGGGCAGGGTGCCTGTTGTAAGCAAATATTTCGACAGTATAGAAATCAAACAACAACATCGGGAATTTGTATCTCATACCGGGTTGATCGGCTCAGAAAGGTATTCGGTAGTTTCTACCGGCATAGGGACGGATAATATCGATATTGTAATGAATGAACTGGATGCATTGGTCAATATCGATTTTGCCACAAGGACCATCAAACCAAACCTGACCCAATTACAGATCATACGTTTGGGCACTTCGGGATCCCTGCAGAGGGAAATTCCGGTGGATTCTTTCGTTGCATCCACACATGGCCTGGGAATTGACAACCTCCTGAATTTTTATCGTCTGGAACCGCGGGGAGCGGAACTTGAAATTCTCCAGGCATTCACGACCCACACGCAATTACATCAACAGATTGCGCAGCCTGCTATTGCGTCTGCATCCGGGTTTTTATTAAAACATTTTACAAATGGATATCATACCGGAATTACGATCACCTGTCCGGGATTTTATGGGCCGCAGGGCAGGATATTAAGGCTCGGTTTAAAACATCCCGAACTCATTGACCGGCTTACCAGTTTTAGTTTCGGACCCTACCGGATTACAAATTTCGAAATGGAAACCTCAGCTATTTATGGCCTGGGAACTATGCTGGGGCATCAATGTCTCAGTCTGAATGTAATCGTCGCTAACCGCATCAGTAAAACCTTTTCGACCAATGGTTTGTTAGCAGTAGAGCGGCTGATCGAGAAATCGATTCAAACAATTCGTTCCATACCTCATTAAATTTATCTTTGCACCCAATGAACATTCCATTTTTTAAATATCAGGGAACGGGTAACGATTTTATCCTGGTCGACAATAGAAGCAAGGCGTTTTCCAATTTATCACAAGTAGAAATCAAACGAATCTGCGATCGTCGATTCAGCATCGGGGCCGATGGGCTCATGATGCTTAACCAGAAGGATGGATATGATTTTGAAATGAAATATTATAATTCTGATGGGAAACCCGGTTCTATGTGTGGAAATGGTGGCCGGTGCATGGTCCGTTTTGCGTATGATCTGGGTATTCATAAAGAATCCTATCATTTTTTAGCAAGTGATGGACAACATGAAGCGGAAATTGAAACCGGATCAAATATTATTAGCCTTAAAATGAAAGATGTTCCGGGGTACAGGGAAGAAAACGGGCATTTTATAGTAGATACCGGTTCACCGCATTACGTAAAATTTGTAAAAGATGTGATGGCTGTGGATGTGGTGAAAGAGGGAACAGAAATCAGATACAGTGAGCCTTTCGCAAAAGAAGGTATTAATGTAAATTTTGTACAAAGTAAGGGAGACGACGAGATCGTTGTCAGAACTTACGAAAGGGGAGTGGAGGATGAAACTTATTCATGTGGCACAGGAGTGACCGCGAGCGCATTGGTTTGTCACCACAATGATGTCGGATATAATGACGTATCCGTCGACACAAAGGGAGGGAAGCTGGTTGTCAAATACGACCGGAGCTATGACAATAAATACACGAATATCTGGCTTTGCGGGCCTGCAGAAAAATCATTTGAAGGAAGAGTGGATGTGAAATTATAAAATTCCAGAATTTGAAATTGGCTACTTATTTCGGCATCGCCGCCGCCTTGCTTCTGATCCTATGCTGTTTTATTCCCTGGGCATATTATCCCGATCTTCAGCAGAATTTCACAGGCTTTTATTCAAAGGGTAATAATTATGGAAAACCGGGAAAAGCCTTTATTCTCCTTTCCGTAATTTCTATCGCTTTTTTCCTGATTCCAACATTGTGGGCCAAAAGGGCAAATCAATTTACAGCTGTGTTGATTTTCTCCTATGCCTTGAAAACTTATCTTCTTTTTGCTGCCTGTTACCTGGGAATCTGCCCACAGTTAAAAATCGGACTTTATGGTATTCTTATTTTTTCTCTGATCGTTCTCGTATGCAGTTTACTCTCCAGAGCACCCATAAAAGCAGAGGGATAAATTATTTGTTTATCGTATTGATGTCTTACGATTTTATCATGCAGATATCTTGCTGAAAATTTTCAGTCGAACGCGTTAAGCGTTACGCGTTACGCTTAATAATGTCCCTGTATTAATCTGGCGATGGCGAAAGCACATCCGGCAGCTAAAGCGCCGATCATCATCACGCGGAATGCTCCGCCGATCTTATTTACACCAGTAAATTTACTTTTGAAATATCCGAATATAAATAAACAGACCAGCGTAATGACAGTGGAAATTTTCAGTCCCTCAATACCATTGGATGCAAAAAAATATGGGCATAATGGAATCAGCCCGCCGACGACATATGAAAAACCAATATTGAATGCACTTTGAGCCGCACGTTTTGGATCGGGTTTTTCAAGACCGAGTTCATATTTCATCATCAATTCCACCCATTTCTCTTTATCCCTGCTTACTTCTTCCACCGCCTGGTTCTGAATTTCATTACTAAGACCCAGTGACGAAAAAAAAGTTCTTAGTTCCTGTTTTTCAATTTCAGGAACCGTTTCTACTTCTTCATATTCTCTTTTCAATTCGGAATTATAGTGATCAACTTCCGTTTTGCCCGCCAGGTATCCACCCAATCCCATGGCGATGGATCCGGCTGCTATTTCAGCCAGCCCGGCAATGATAATGAGACTTGTATTTGAAACTGCGCCACTCAGTCCGGCTGCCAGGGCAAAGGGAACAGTGAGTCCGTCGGACATCCCGATAACGATATCACGCAGAGTCACAGCGCTGATCATATGTTCTTCCCGATGCTCGTGCGTTTTGCTGTCTACCGGGAGGTCTATGTTTTCCGGATTCACCATAAAATTCAGAGTAAGTTAAATAATTTCTTTTCTTATTTCAGGCTGGCCAGGCTGTCTTCAATTATTTCCAGGCATTCATCCATTTGGGCCTGATTGATGATTAACGGAGGTGCGAACCTTATTTTATTTCCGTGAGTGGGCTTGGCCAGTAACCCATTTTCTTTCAGTTCCATACAAAGCTCCCAGGCCGCTTCGGGATCTGTTTGCTGTATTACCACTGCATTCAATAGTCCCTTTCCCCTGATTTTTTCAACAAATGGAGACTGAATGGATTCCAAACCCTTCCTGAAATAAGACCCCATTCGCGCTGCATTATCTGTCATGTTTTCTTCTTTTAAAACGGATAGAGCTGTGATGGCTACTGCAGAAGCGAGCGGATTACCTCCATAAGTGGATCCGTGTTCACCTGGTTTGATTGTAAGCATGATTTCATCATTTGCCAAAACCGCCGAAACGGGGAGCAGGCCTCCGCTGAGTGCTTTTCCGAGGATCAAAATATCAGGCCGCACATTTTCATGCTCGCATGCCAGCATTTTACCTGTTCTTCCTAATCCCGTTTGAATTTCATCCGCGATAAATAATACATTCTCCTTTTTACAATACTCAAAGGCCTTCCGCAGGTACCCGTCGTCGGGAACAACTACACCTGCTTCCCCCTGGATGGGTTCCATAAGTACAGCCGCAACATCCTTATTCTGCAAAGCTTTTGCCAGTGCTTCCAGGTCATTATAAGGAATCACATCGAATCCCGGCGTAAAGGGACCGAATCCGGTAAAAGAATCCGGATCACTACTGAATGATATAACAGTAGTCGTGCGTCCATGGAAATTATTTTCAAATGCTATGATGCGTGCTTTGTTCTCAACGATCCCTTTGCACTCGTAACCCCAGCGTCTGGCGAGTTTAATGGCTGTTTCCACTGCTTCCACTCCCGTGTTCATGGGCAAAACCTTATCATATCCAAAATACTCTGTAATAAATTGGGCAAATTCAGCAAACTGATCGTTATGAAAGGCACGGGAAGTAAGTGTAAGTTTTTGCGCCTGCTGAATCAGCCTTGCTACGATTTTAGGATGACAATGTCCCTGGTTCAAAGCTGAATACCCGCTTAGAAAATCATAATATTTTTTACCATCCACATCCCAGACATAAACACCCTGACCGCGGGACAGCACAACCGGCAGAGGATGATAGTTATGCGCGCTAAATCGATTTTCCAGTTCAAGATAAGAAGCTGTGGTATGAGAATCTACTGTTGTCACTTGCATAAAAAATAAAATTGGAAATAAAAAGTAAAACTATATGGCGTCGAGCGTTAAGCGTTTCGCGTTCCGCGTTAGGCGTTAGGCGTTAGGCGTTAGGCGTTCAGGGGTCCTCTTCGATGATTGAGTAAATCGAGATTGCCCGAAAGGATCGATATGTGAGTCAGATGTCTAATAGGTTGCAATATACAAAAAGGTCGAAAGCCGGAAGCGTAAAGAGCAAAGCTTTTTTTAAGGTCCTCCATTATTTTTATCGAATAACGGATTGGGAAGCATTTTCGAAGGAAATCTCAGGTATAGCTGATTTATCAAAAATCCCATAAATGGTGGATCCGCTGCCCGTCATGGAAGCATAGACCGCGCCTGCTTCGTAAAGCCGGCTTTTAATGATCTGTAGCTGGGGATAGGCTTCAAAAACCGGAATTTCAAAGTCATTGAAAATAGTATAAATCCAGTCCTGTACGGGTTTTAATATGCTTTGTTTCAAATTATATTTTGGAACGGATGGTCTGATTTTAGAAAATGCCCAGATTGTATTAATACGGATTTCCGGATGTACCAGCAGCAGGGAATAATTCGGAATATCCAGGTTCAATGGTTCCAGTATTTCGCCTCTTCCTGTCGCGAAACAGGGGGCAGATTGCATAAAAAACGGACAATCGCTTCCTAATTCCGATGCGTATGCTGATAAGATGACGGATGAAATATTAAGATTAAAGAACCGGTTAACCAACTGAATGGTTTCTGCTGCGTCAGATGATCCGCCGCCCAACCCTGCGCCAAGGGGAATGATCTTGTGCAAATGTATTTCCAGCGGTTTAATGTGGGGATGATGCTTTTCCAACAAACGGCAGGCTTTAAGAACCAGGTTGTCGTTCTGTTTACCGGGAATTTTTAAACCGGTTTGAAAGAATAAATTTTCGTCCGAAGGAACAATCTCCAGCGCATCCCGTAGGGGAACGGGATAGAAAACAGTCTCCAGGTTATGAAAACCGTCTGGTCTTTTTGAAATGATGGAAAGTCCCAGATTTATTTTCGCATGGGGAAAACCGATCATCCGGCACGCCCTTTTCTTCGCCGGTTGATTTCGTCCCGGATCTTGATGGCACGGATATAATCTTCCTGTTCAAGGACTTCTGAAAGCAGGCTATTGAGATCTTCCAGCGATAGTCCACCCAGATCTTCTTTGGCGCCCCCTTCGGTAGTAACGGTTTCCTTGGGTTGCTTTTTCTTCCCCGCGCTATCCTCCATCAGAATACCGGCACTCTCGATAATGTTTTCGTAAGTATAGATCGGGCAACCAAATCGTACGGCCAGGGCCAGCGCATCTGAAGTTCTGGAATCTATTTCAACTGTATCGTGTTCACTGATGCAAATTAGCTTGGAATAGAATATGCCTTCCTGAAGATCGGATATAACAATTTCCTGCAGATCAATGGAAAAAGCGGTCATGAAATTCTTCATCAGATCGTGGGTGAGGGGGCGACTGGGATGCATTTTCTCCAGTGCAACCGCAATGGCCTGCGCTTCAAATCCTCCGATCACAATGGGTAAGCGCCGGAGACCATTGATTTCACCCAGTACCACAGCATACGAATGCGTTTGGGTAATGCTGTGTGACAAAGCCACAATTTCCAATTCGATCTTCTTCATAAAACGGATCCGCCCCTCGGGCAATCATAAGTTTTTCGTTAAAAGGGCAAATATAAAAAACTAATCCCTTTAAAATAGATAATCCTCCTTTGCTTCGTTCGACCCTAAGGGCGTAACTGAAGAGAACTATGCCAGGCCTTTAAGTTTTTTTACCTCCTGAATCAGCTTAGGCAAAACTTCAAACGCGTCACCGACAATTCCGTAATCTGCAGATTTAAAAAAAGGTGCCTCAGGGTCCTTGTTAATAACGACAATCACCTTGCTGCGGTTCACACCGGCCAGGTGCTGAATTGCCCCTGAAATACCAACTGCAATATAAAGGTTTGGCGCGATGGCAATGCCTGTCTGTCCGACGTGCTCATGATGGGGTCTCCAGCCGGCATCAGCTACCGGGCGACTGCAGGCGGTTGCTGCATGAAGGAGTTTTGCCAATTCTTCAATTGGGCCCCAGTTTTCGGGCCCTTTCATCCCTCTGCCGCCACTGACCACAATTTCAGCTTCGGTCAGTGGAATTTCTCCAGATGCTTTGGATACAGATTTAATCGAGACAGCCGAAGGATTCAATTTTATATTCTCCTGAATAATTTCAGCCGCACCCGATCCGGTTATAACCGGGAATACATTAGGGTTCAGGGAAATAATTTTGATGGGTGTCTTAATGGACACAGTACAAAAAGCTTTACCGGAGAAAACATTTTTTTTCACACTGAATCCATTCACAGTTTGAGGTAGCTCTGTGGCACCTGTTACCAGGCCCGCCTTTAATCGTGCGGACAGACCCGGCGCAATGGCTCTTCCGGTATTGGTATGAGAAAGAATAATTACGGTAGCGCCGCTGGATTCTGCTATGGCAGAAATGATCCGGATATATTGCTCTGCATCCAACTGATTAAGTGATTCCTGGTTTAATTGATGAATTTTTTGTATGCCATATTTTCCAAGGGATGAAAGGTCTTCCTGAACGTTTCCGAGCAAAACGCCTTCTGCGGGAACAGCCATTTGTTTCCCAAGTGCCGCGCCATAACTTAATGCCTCGTGTGATGTCTTTTTGATTTGTCCTTCTGAATGATCAATGAAAACGAGAACACTCATAACTAAAAAATTTGAAAAATTAGAAAGAGAAATAACTATCGGTCATCAAATGACCTTCGCTTCATCGTGCAATAACCTTATTAGCTCTTCAGCGTTGTCTGCCGGTACCAGTCTGACTCCTTTTTTCGCTGGTGGCAATTCAAACGAAAGAATTTCAGTCAGAGACTCAGATGCGACTGGTTCCACAACTTTCAGGGGTTTACTGCGGGCACCCATAATTCCCTTCATATTCGGAATTCGTTGTTCTGCCATTCCTTTCTGGCATCCAACCACCAACGGAAGTTTCACTTCAACAGTTTCTTCTCCGCCTTCTATCTCGCGCACCAACGTGACAGTATCGCCGCTCAGTTCCAGCTTCGCTGCAAGGGATATAAATGGCAAATCCATTAAAGCCGCTAACATGCCTCCAACGGAAGCCCCGTTATAGTCAATGGTTTCTTTGCCGGTAAGAATCAGATCATAGCCACCTGCTTTTGCAATCGATGCGATTTGGTTTGCAACATAAAAGCTGTCGCCGGGTTCTGTATTTATACGTATAGCTTCATCACCACCCAGCGCCAACGCCTTTCGGATCACCACATCATAATCCGCCCCACCTACCGTGACCAGGTGAAGTACCGCGGACGGATCTTTTTCTTTAATCTCAATGGCACGGACTAATGCATACCATTCATCATAAGGGTTCAGGATCCACTGAACACCATCAGTGACAAATTTCCGGTTGTTATCAGTGAAGGCTATTTTTGCCGTCGTATCTGGTGTTTTGCTAATGCAGACTAAAATCTTCATGATATGCATTAAAATTAAAGTTGTTTATGCAACTAAACAAAGGTATGTCTTGAGATGACAAGTTTATGATAAAAAAAACGAAAAAATATCTAGGCGATGGAGAAAATAGAAAAGCTGAAATCTTTCTTAATCAATTCTCCGGGCGATTCGTTTTTAAAGCATGCACTGGCCCTGGAATATATTAAACTGGGTGAAGAAGCTGAAGCAAGGAAGCTGTTTTTAGAGATACTTGAGCACGATCCTTCTTATATCGGATCATATTATCATCTGGCCCGTTTATTGGAGCGGACCGGCGAAACAGAAAATGCAAAAAACTGGTATGAAAGGGGCATGATCGCAGCGAAACAGGCAGGCGACATCCATGCATATAACGAACTACAGGCTGCCTACGAAGATTTTATAGATTGACTATGGAAAATCTGCTTGCTGAATTTCAGGAATCACTGCAAAAGCTGGGCGTTGCAGAAAAAGACCGGTTGCTGCTGGCGGTCAGTGGCGGAATGGATTCTGTCGTATTGACTTATTTGTCGGCGATGTCGGGATTAGAATTTGCAATTGCACATGTCAATTTCCAGTTAAGAGGGGCAGAAAGTGAAAGGGACGAAGTTTTTGTTCGTCAATTGGCAAACAAATATCAAAAGCCGTTTTTTGTTAAAAAGATTGACAGCGTTGCATATACCAAAATCGAAAAGTCCTCCATTCAGGTAATTGCCCGAAATCTCCGTTATGAATGGTTTAAGACATTTATCGGGAATAGGGTTGACCAATTTAAATTCCTGTTAACGGGCCACCACCTGGACGATAATATAGAAACGATGCTCATGTACTTCTTCAGAGGCACGGGTATATCCGGCTTAACCGGAATGCCCGAAAAAAACGGGCACCTGTTACGACCACTTTTAAAAATATCCAGGAAGCATTTAAAAGAATTCGCTCTGGAGCAAAATCTGGAATGGGTTGAAGACAGCTCAAATAATTCCGACGATTATACAAGGAATTTTTTCCGTAATCAGCTGATCCCATCTGTATCCCGCATTTTTCCTGAACTTCAGCTAAATCTGAAAAATAATCTCAACCGGTTTTCAGAAGCTTATACTTTATATGAACAGGCGATTGAGATACACAAAAAAAAATTGCTAAAACAGACTGGATCAGAAATACACATTCCTATTCTGCTATTGAAAAAAGCGGTCCCAATGAAAACCATTCTTTTTGAAATTATAAAGGCATATCATTTCAGTCCTTCACAAACGGACGAAATTATCAGGCTCATGGACAGTACGAACGGGAAATACGTGTCCAGTTCATCTCATCGGATTATTAAAAACAGGGGATGGTTGATTATAGCCCCGGCAAATAATGAATCCGCAGCCCATATCGTGATTGATAGTGAATGTGGAATTGCATATCCTGAAGGATGGATACAGATTAATACAAAGTCATTGGATGGTTCAGAACCTTTTGTTGCTCCGCCGGGGACCGAGTGTCTGGATGGAAGAAAAATCAACTTCCCCCTGCTGCTCAGAAAATGGAAAACCGGCGACTATTTCTATCCACTGGGAATGAAAAAAAAGAAAAAACTGGCCCGTTTCTTTATCGATCAGAAATTATCTAAGACTGCCAAGGAAAAAGTCTGGGTCCTGGTTATGGATAGTCAGATTGTCTGGGTTGTGGGTCAACGTATAGACAATCGTTTCCGGATGGATGCTACGACAAATAAAATATTAATGCTGCGTAATGAAGCAAGAAATCATTAATGTAATGATCCGGAAAAACAGGATTAAAAAATCAGGGATGTATCAATTTATTCCAAAAATCACCTGCCACATTCGGACTCACAAAAATTGTAAATAATATGCCGAACAATGCACCGTAGAAATGTGCATCGTGATTTACGTTATCCCCGCCTTTCCTGGACATATAAGCTGAATAAACAAGAAACAAAACTCCATAAACAATAGCAGGAACCGGAAAAACCAATACCACTATTCGTTGCCAGGGATATAAAAGGATAAACGCAAACAAAACAGCGGAGACAGCACCCGATGCTCCGAGGCTCCTGTAATTGTAATCGTTTCTGTGTTTCAGATATGTGGGAATGTTGGAGACGATCAGGGCCCCTATATATAAGGCGAGATAATACCATTTTTGTAATCCCAGTTCTCCCTGGTAATGTGCTTCCATGAAAGTCCCGAAAAAATACAATGTCAGCATGTTGAAAATAAGATGCATATAGTCAGCATGGATCAGACCGCAGGTAATAAAGCGATAATATTGGTGTTTTTTATTGATGGCAGGGGGCCAGAATATCAGTTCATCGACTACTTTACCATTTCTGAATCCGGTTAAAGTAATTACGCAGGTTACAATAATAATAGTCAGTGTGATATCGAACATGAGCGGCTAAGAGCTTTAAAGATATACTTTAATTGCAGAATTCAAAACTGTTCAATCATGATGGTATTTTTCATTACGCCCAATGCTGCAGGCCCTGTAAATCTGTTCGGCTAATATGAGTCGCACGAGCTGATGGGGAAATGTCAGATTGGAAAGCGACCAGATAAATTTTGATTTTTTTAAAACTTGTTCATCCAGACCATATGCGCCCCCGATTAAAAAAATCAATCTCTTAATACGCTCATTTCCCCGATCCTGGATAAATCCGGCCAACTTTCTTGAGTTGAGTGATTTCCCTCTTTCATCCAGTGAAACCAGCCAGTCCTCCGGTTTGAGTGAATCCACAATAAGCAGGGATTCGTCATGTTTTAATTTCTCGGGAGAAAAAGAACCGGAATTTTTTTTTAAGTTGAATAAACGCCATTCAATAGGATAATAATTTTCAATCCTTTTCGTGAAATCTTTTATACCCTCATCAACATAGGACTCATGTGGTTTGCCGATCGCCCAGCATTCAATTTTCATCTCATAAAATTAACCAGATATAAACTCAAAACGAATCTGCTTCCCGGTAGGCCGTGATGAGGGCAGCTTCACCCTCTTTTCCGGGAATGGAATTGCCGTGTTCCATACCCAGCATGCCTTTGTATCCCTTGTTAAATAAATGTTTGAATATGTTTTTATAATTGACTTCCCCGGTACCCGGTTCGTTCCTGCCCGGATTATCGCCGATCTGATAGTAAGAAATTTCTTCATATCCGCGGTCAATGCCTTTGATCAGATCACCTTCATTTCTTTGCATATGGTAAATATCAAACAATATTTTACACGACGGACTATTCACTGCTTTGCATATGGCATATGCCTGGGACGAATGGCGCAAAAACAAGTCAGGCGTATCGCTCAAAGGTTCAAGTACCATCACGATCTGATGGGGTTCCAGGATTTCAGCAGCGGGTTTCAAAGCTTCAATCACATGAGTGGTTTGATAATCGAAAGGTATTGTACGGTCGTAATTCCCGGGAACGACTGTTATCAGTTTGCCTGTGCATCTTTTCGACACATCGATTGCCTCACGGGTATATTTCAGAAATTTATCGCGCCATTCCGCATTTCCTGAACAAAGTGAAGTGCTGACCGGCCAATGATCAAAGGCATGAACAAATACTCCCATCGACATATTCAATTTAGTGAGCAGGTTCCCGATTTTTTCCTGATCCCCGGGCAATCGGTCCATCATGCCATTGTCTTCAATAGCCCGGAAGCCCTGGTCAAATCCATAACGGATCTGGTCAGTGAAATCCTTACCTGCACTGTTTTTAAACATGCCGTCATGGAAAGCATAATTCAGTTTGAAGGGTTGGCCGGAATACGTTTTTTTATTAGCTACTTCGGAAATCAATACGGCAGGCATGAGCAGCGCACTGCTTGCAAATGCCCCCTGTTGAATAAAATTTCTTCTTTTCATATGTTTGTATTCAGGATCTCTATCATAAATGACAACTATGGCTTTACGCGTTACGCGTTAGGCGTTACGCTTTGAATCTGTATCCCCTTAGAAAATCGGCGATGCCCATTTTTTTCTTCCCTTCGAGCTGCATTTCTTCTATATAAATATAACCATCGGAGGCTGAATAGCGGAGCCAGGTTTTACCATTTGTTTCCATTTTGCCCGTTTTACCAGGATGGCTATTTATTTCCATACGTGAATGGAAAATCTTACAGATTTTAGATTCCAGTAAAGTGAAGGCGCCGGGAAAAGGAGATAATCCCCTGATCTGATTATAAATTTTTTGTATCTTATCCTCCCACTTAATTTCGCAATCAGATGCAAATATTTTAGGCGCCATTTTTAAACCCGCCGCATCAACCATGGCCTGCGGTTTTTCCTGCAGTGTTCCGTCTATCATGCCGCGAATGGTCTTTACAACAAGTCCTGCACCTATTTCTTTCATCCGGTCATGCAATTCACCGGCTGTTTCATCAGGCCCAATGGAAATTTCTTCCATCAGTAAAATATTTCCCGTGTCAATTTCCTGTTGCAGTTTAAATGTTGTCACTCCGGTTTTTGATTCGCCGTTCATAATTGCCCGGTTGATGGGCGCAGCGCCGCGATATTGGGGAAGCAGAGATCCGTGCAGGTTGATGGTTCCCAACGGAGGCATCGACCAAACCGCCTCGGGTAACATGCGAAAAGCAACTACAATCTGAATATCCGGCTGATATGATTTTAATTGCTCATGAAATGCAGGATCCTTTAATTTGACTGGTTGCAAAACCGGTATGTTTTTTTGAATGGCATATCGTTTGACTGCAGATTCAGATAATTTCAGGCCCCTGCCGGCCGGTTTATCGGGGGCAGTTACCACGGCAGCTACTCGAAAACCATTTTCCAAAAGGGCATGCAGGCTCGCAACCGCGAACTCCGGAGTGCCCATAAACACGATATGCGGGTTTGAATGCATACTTTCTGGCTTAACGCGGAACGCTGAACGCTTAACGCTTAATAATTAATACTTTAAGACTGGATTTCATAATGATATATTCAGGTACAAATTAACATCTATTCATTAATAAAAACAGATACTTGGAAATTGCATTTATCAGATAGTATTTAACTTTGTCACAAATAGCGTTGGGCGTTACGCGTTACGCGTTACGCTCGTAAACATTCTTTATCTAAAAAATTAAATTATGGCCGTTCAATCCGGTGATACTATTAAAATTCATTACCACGGCAGACTATCTGATGGTACCACGTTTGATTCCTCAGCTGGCCGGTCTCCGCTGGAGTTTACTGTAGGTAGCGGCTCAGTAATAAAAGGTTTCGACGACGGTGTTCAGGGCATGACCGTGGGAGAGAAAAAAACGATTGAAATCCCGTTTCTTCAGGCTTATGGTCCTGAAGATCCTTCCATGATTATTGAATTTCCTGTCGACAGGCTTCCGGAGGATCTGAAACCTGAAATTGGTATGGAGCTCAATATGAATAACGCCGAAGGACAACAATTTGCAGTCACCATCACAGATATTACGAATGAAAATATAGTTCTTAATGCCAACCATCCGCTGGCTGGGAAGGATCTTATATTCGACCTGGAGCTGGTCGAAATCGTGGATTAAATTTACTCTGAAGAAACAAATACAATGCAATCAGGCTCAGGAGGGCGACCGCCATCAGGATAACAGATCCCTCCAGCCCGTTTGCTCCGCCGGTGAAATTTATGTCACCGCTTAATTCCGGCTGCAGAAAAGTTTGAAAAGACTCGTCGCCTGAATATCCAAAAGCGGGTCCTTCCATAAATTTCCATGCGATATGAAAACAAAAAGAGAACCAGAGATTGCGCGAATAAATATAATTCAGGCCCAGGATAAGACCCATAATGAGATAATTAGCCAGGGAAAAAAATCCGATGGAAGACTGTCCCGTCCAATGAAAAATCATAAACAGCAATGCTGAGATCACTAATGCCAACCATCCGGGAAAGGAATCCATCAGGTTATTCAGTATATAACCTCGGAATATCAATTCTTCGTAAAATGAAATGATCACCACACTGCCGAAAGCCAGAAACAGGGCTCTGGAATCAAATATAATATCCATCCATTTTAAATGCCCGGTTGCTTTCAACAGCAGACTGCTGGAGCAGATAATGAAAGTGGCAAGCATGCCACCCGCTATGGCTTCACCTCCATATCCGTTAAAATCCAAACCGAGAGAAACAAATGATTTGCGATCAACCCAGCGTCGGAATACAAATATGAGTAACAGGCTGAGGGTGAAAATAATAGCGGTTGTTACTAAAAGATTGTTGCCTTTCATCAGATTTTCTACCCCGGCAATGTCCGGTCTCCCTTTCTGCAGGGCAATCAGATAAACGCCTAAACAAATACCAGTCGTTAAACCCAATGCAACAAGAAATAATAATGCGCGCAGCCAGCCCTGTGGTATCAGTGCTTTAAACGAACCGGATTTATCCATACAATAAAATTATGACCGAAAGATGATATTTTTATCCTTCATTTGACTATTAATTTTTCTTTATGTTAACTGGCCATACATCTTCCCTGACCGATCGTTTTTTCAGATATACCCAAATTGATACCCAAAGTAATCCGGATTCAAACACACAACCTTCGACGAATAAACAGCTGGATCTAAGCCGTCTCCTCCTGGAAGAATTAAGATCAATGGGATTGACAGAAACGGAGCTCGATGAAAACGGATATGTATTTGCGAGCATCCCGTCCAACAGTGAAAAAAAAGTTCCGGTGATTTGTTTTTGTGCACATGTGGACACATCTCCGGACTGCAAAGCGAATGAAGTAAAACCACTGCTGCATAAAAATTATTCAGGGGGAGACATCATACTGCCCGATGATCCTGAACAAATTATCAGAATAAACGAACATCTGTATTTACTCGAAAAAATAGGACAGGATATTATTACAGCTTCAGGGAAAACCCTGTTGGGTGCAGATGACAAGGCCGGAGTGGCTATCATTATGGAACTGGCTGGCTGGTTCATGCAACACCCGGAAATAAAACATGGTAAAATTCGGGTTCTCTTTACTCCGGACGAAGAAATTGGCAGGGGCGTGAACAAACTGGACATGAAAAAATTAGGTGCTGATTTTGGTTATACACTCGATGGTCCTGAATTGGGTTCATTTGAGGAAGAGACTTTTTCGGCCGACGGAATGCATTTCATTTTTTATGGCGTGTCGGCACATCCTGGTCATGCCAAGGACAAACTCGTGAATGCAATAAAAATTGCTTCAGCTTTTATTGACGAACTCCCGACAGATGAATTCTCACCGGAAACAACTGAAGGCCGGTATGGTTTTGTACATCCGGTGCGCATGGAAGGAAATGCCGAAAAAATGCGAATAGATTTTATTGTACGTGATTTCAATACAGCCAAATTACATGCTTATGAAGAATATCTGAAAGATAAAGCCGAAGATGTGATGAGACTTTTTCCCGGTGGCAGATTTGAGTTTGAAATAAAGGAACAATACCGGAATATGAAAGAAGTACTCGTGAAGCATCCGGAGGTTTCAGAATATGCACGCGAAGCAATTAAACGGGCAGGCATAGAAATCAGGGAATCGGCCGCTCGTGGAGGAACCGATGGTTCCCGATTATCTTTTATGGGATTACCATGCCCCAATATTTTTACCGGCGAAATGGCCTTTCACAGCAAACATGAATATGTATGTGTACAGGACATGGAAAAAAGTCTGGAGACGATCATTCATCTTTCAAGGATTTGGGAAGAAAAAGCTTAGGCCGGTTGCCTTTTCTTTAGAATCGACTGAATGATTTGATGGGCATGCTCGCGGGAATTTTCTATAAACCATATATGCGTGTCCATGCCGCCACAAACCACACCGGCGAGGTAAATATTCTTTTGGTTTGACTCCATGGACTCCTTATTATAGCTGGGATACCTTTTCTCGTCTTGCGACAATTCAATACCCAGTCTCTCTAAAAAAGCAAAATCAGGCTGATATCCAGTCATCAACAAAACATAATCATTGGGTATTGTTATTATACCTTCCGGCGTTTGAATATCCACTTCTTTTTCGCGAATGGCAACTAAAACGGAATTAAAATAAGCTTTGATGGAGCCCTCTTCAATGCGGTTCACGATGTCAGGTCTGACCCAGTATTTCACACGTTTTCCTATCTCAGGACCTTTTATGACCATTGTTACTTCAGCTCCTTTCCGAAAGCTTTCCAACGATGCATCGACTGCTGAATTATTGGCGCCCACCACCAGGAGTTTTTGCATGGCATAAAAATGAGGCTCTTTGTAGTAATGCCTTACTTTCGATAAATCTTCACCTGGAATATGCAGGAGATTGGGTATATCATAGAACCCGGTTGCTATGATGAGATTCCTTGCAGAATATTCTGCAAGTGAGGTTTTCACTTTATAATTTTCTCCCTGCTGCAGGACCTGAGTAACCGTTTCGTGCAAGTGAATATTCAGTTTTTGCGAAACCGCAATACGCCGGTAATATTCCAGCGCTTCGGGTCGTGTTGGTTTGATGTTATTACTCACAAACGGTATATCTCCGATTTCGATTCTTTCGGAGGTAGAAAAAAAAGTCATGTTGGAAGGGTAGTGATACAAAGAATTTACGAGAACTCCTTTTTCGAGTATGAGATAACTCAAACCTGCCCTCCTGGCTTCCAGCCCGCAGGCCAGTCCGATGGGTCCTCCGCCAATGATGAGAACATCCAGTATTTCGTGCATGATTTCAAAGATAAATCATAAATGCCCTACGCCGGAATTCGGGTTCCAGTCTCCAAAAAATAGTACATTCACCGTGCATAACATCCTGAAGAGGATCTAACAATTAATTGAAATATGGAAAATCTCGTTCGGTTCTGGTGGGTTCTTCCCATTCTGATTATTTTTTTTAGCGGATTGGTAACAGTCAGTCAGGGTTATATAGATGTAGTTACCATGTTCGGCAAATACCGGAGAATATTGCAACCCGGACTTAATTTTAAAATCCCTTTGCTGGAGCAGATACAAAAACGAATCAGCATACAAAACCGTTCTGTGGAACTGGAATTCCAGGCAGTCACAACGGATCAGGCGAATGTATACTTTAAGAGCATGTTGTTATATGCAGTACAGAATTCAGAAGAGGAAACGATCAAAAAAGTTGCTTTTAAATTCATTGCCGAACGTGACCTGATGCAAGCGCTCACGAGAACCATCGAAGGTAGTATCCGGGCCTTTGTTGCTACAAAAAAACAGGCTGAGATCCTGGGTCTTCGCAGGGATATTGTTGAATACGTGAAGGACCAGATAGATCATTCACTCGAAGAATGGGGTTATCATTTGCTCGATTTGCAGATTAACGATATAACTTTTGACCAGGCGATCATTGATTCCATGAGCAGGGTGGTGGCCAGTAATAACCTGAAAGCAGCAGCTGAGAATGAAGGACAGGCCCTGCTGATCACAAAGACAAAAGCGGCAGAAGCTGAAGGAAACGCCATAAAAATTTCGGCTGAAGCGGAAAAAGAAGCAGCCCGGCTTCGTGGGCAGGGGGTGGCGTTATTCCGGGAGGAGGTGGCCAGGGGTATGACGGAAGCAGCTGAACAAATGAAACGTGCCAATCTGGATACGAACGTGATCCTGTTCAGCATGTGGACAGAAGCTATTAAAAACTTCGCTGAATTCGGCAAGGGGAATGTGATTTTCCTCGACGGTAGTAGCGATGGCATGAACAAGACGATGATGCAGATCCAGGCTATGATGATGAAAAAGGAAAACCTTAGCTAATTGTCAATGGTCAATTGATAATTGTTAATTTGATTAAAACATTAACAATTAACCATTAACAATTAACAATTGTATAGTTATTTTTACCCTCATTAAACAACCGGTACGAATGCATCTATTCTTTCTGCAGATCATCATCGATTCTTCGAAATTGAAAGACAGTCTGGCCCGGGCGGGTATCATACCGCCTCCTGGAAAACAGAATCTTTGGGATATCCTGGAAAGGGGAGGCCCCCTGATGATACCACTTGCCATACTTTTGGTAATTGCAATATTTGTTTTTATTGAACGCGTGATGGCCATCAATAAAGCTTCCAGGACGGATGAAAACTTTATGAATATCATCAGGGATCATATTGTAAATAATAATGTAATGGCAGCCCGAAGCCTGGCAAAAAACACAAACAACTCGATAGCCCGGATGATCGACAAGGGTATTCAGCGTATCGGCAAACCCATTGACGCCATTGAGAAAAGCATGGAAAATGTGGGTAGGCTGGAATTATATAAGATGGAAAAAAATGTTTCTATCTTATCCGTCATCGGATACATCGCCCCGCTTTTCGGATTCCTGGGAACCATCATCGGAATGTTTCAACTTTTCTATAATATCGCGTCGACCGGAGAATATAGTATTTCAAATATTGCAGGTGGTATTTATGTAAAGATGATTTCATCCGCCGGTGGTCTAATTATCGGGATCATCGCTTATATTATGTACCGTTACCTGAATTCACAGATTGATAAAACAACCAATAAAATGGAAGTGGCGAGCGCTGAATTTATTGATATCC
Source organism: Bacteroidota bacterium (assembly GCA_013286315.1). Classification (GTDB taxonomy): domain Bacteria; phylum Bacteroidota; class Bacteroidia; order Chitinophagales; family Chitinophagaceae; genus Puia. The sequence continues at coordinate 19,134 of JABDFX010000058.1, forward strand.
TGCAGGAACCCACAAGGTAAGTATAAGAGTATAAGAGTGTAGGAGTATAGGAGTTTTTTCTCATACTACACTCTTACACTCTTACACTCTTATACTCTTATACTCTTATACTAAAAAAATGTTCTTTTGAATTTACGCAACAAACATAGGGATGAAGGCGAAGTGCATACGGGCCCGCTGAATGACATTCTTTTCATTTTGCTCCTTTTCTTTCTGATTGTCTCCACCCTGGCCAATCCCAATGTGATCAAACTTTCACAACCTAAATCAAAGAGTGATACCAAATCAAAACAGACTGTTGTCGTGTCCATTGATGTAA
>JABDFX010000059.1:0-18724 GCA_013286315.1 Bacteroidota bacterium
CCGGTCATGTACATCCTGATAAACCGTATCGATTTGAAATCCGGAATATTTCCGACTTTCTGCGTGTATGCTGTGATGGGTATCCGGAATTGATACCAGGTCTGCGAAACACTGTTCGTTCCGACAAAAGTCCGTGAATCGGTAATAAAATTCTTATCAGGCTGGGCAAATCCAGCGGGGGTCAGGTCAACCTTGTATTCAAAATATTCTTCCAGCGTATTCATCGTGTTATCATGATCCAGGTCTTCCTGGTCAGGGTACAGTGTACTCGCATCCACATAGGTCGCGCCTGGCGGCGCAATGGGTGAATTACCCTGCGGGTTATTGATATTTTTATATCGACCCACGATATTTGTTTGCGTGGAATCGTAAGAGGGCGCGCGGTAGTTGAGATAGTTGTCGGCTGACGGATCTGCAGCGGCCTTCCGGTAAACGGCCGAACCTGTTCCAAATTGAGCAGCCAGACTGTTCAGATACGAAGAAAATTTTGTCGCTTCGGCGGCATCATCCATTCCATCAAAACCCTGATCCTGGAATGGCCGGTCCGTAGGATCCGTACTGAATGCATTGGTAGTCTGAACTGCATTGAAAGGCACCCTGCCCCATACCGATGAACTGTCAATTGCTGCCGGAATATTGGGTGTATTCAAACCGTTCTCATATAATTTTCTACCGTCTTTTAAAACATCTTCTGATACTGAACCAAGATCCAGATATAATTGTCCGCCTGTACCGGTGGATCCCTGATTTCCGGTAAGAAAAGGACTCTGCATCCAGAATTCAATGTACTGAACGTTGGATGTTTCAAAATCCGTCTGGTCGATCGCACGCATGATTCCACCCCAGCGGCTCTTGGGATTGGTCAGATCTCCTGTCGGTGACAGACTACCCGGCCGGGTGTCGAAATTATACGGACCCTTCTGGGTTGGGAAATAAGAAATGTCGAATGTGATCAGCTGTGCCTGACCGAATTCAGGTGTGATGGTCGGAAATAATTGAGTGATATTAACGGGAACAATTCTCGGATCGCTGAAATCCTGATAATTTTTTACCGGGTTATTACTAGCGGTTTTATCCTGGAGAGTCGGCTCAATATTATACCATGCAAATTTTGCGCGGTTATATCCATAAGGTAATGAATCGTTGAGACTGGCCTCGGGGAATAATCCGTTGTTCGCCGGCGTAGAAGCGAGCGCCCAGGAAGTAATGGGAAAACGAAGATCCACGGAGCTGGTGGATCCTTCAAAATCATCAATATAAATGGTACCGCTGCTGCCCTTACCGATTTGCGGCGGATGGCCCGGCTGGAGATAAGCGGCTTCACCAACCGCCGTGATCGTACTCATCTCCTTGGAAGAGGACCAGGGTAATTTATTGAAGAGTCTGGTTAGTCCAGGCCACTGCGATCGAAAGTTCACATCCACACCATACATCGTGTTGCGGATCGGATCCTCACCGTAATTTGTTTTCGTAAAATAAGGTCGCTCATTCAAACGCTCGATGGTTCCACCAATGGATAAGGATTGTGTGGCGGTACTTTTTGCGATATAGTCCAGACGCAGGCCCATGAATCCCTGTTGCTGCGTTCCATAACTCGCGTTGTTTTCATATTGTATGTTCACCGGTACACCCGATTGTATAATCGAAGGATTAATCACTTTCACAGATCCATTGGTATAATCCACCGTGTAATCAATATTTTCCCGAAGTATCTGCCCGCCCGCCGTTACTTTTACAGAACCCGGTGGCACATTGAAGGCACCCAGTGAAACGTCTGAACTCGCCGTACCTTTTGCAACTCCCTGCAGATAATACTTGTCCACCGCGGCAAAAGTTTTTGCCACTTCCTTGATCGTGTCATATAACTGGGGAAAAACATATTGGGTGTCGATCGGGTCGTTATTAAATCCCAGTGTTGCCAGGTCCCTGCCAAAGGGTTCAAGTAATGGAAAAATGATCCTGGCCTGCGATGACACGACCGTAAATCCCTCTACATAATCGAATACACCGTCCGGTTGCGGATCCAGGTGGGCGTTGAGGCGATCAAGCCTCAAAATTGAAAGCAGCGGTATACCCCCCTGCGGACCTGCGGGCAAATATCTTTTTGTACCGTTGCCTGCCTGCTCGTACAAAATATTCATTTGAAATCCCGCTGACTGAATATTTGATAGATAACTACCCGTTCCTGTTTTCAGGGTATAAATATTTTTCATCATCAGGTTCCAGATCGGCAGGTTGGTTCTCTGAGAAGTCGCTTTCAGCATTTTTAGATAAAGCACTTTCTGCGCGCCGGGATTCGCTCCCAGCGTAGTGTCGGGTGGAACATCCTGTGAAAATTCTCCCACCTGGTATATTTTTCCGTTGTAACTGTATTGAAAAGCGATCCCCAATACATCATTGGGTTGAAGGGTCTGGTTCAGGGAAAGAAATCCTACCTGAGCATTATATGTATAATCGGTTGGATTGAGTTTTCTGGCATATACCTGTTCATAATCCTGAACCTGAGTGAGTCCGGCTCCGGTCAGCACACCGATCACCTGGGTGGAAACACGGCTGCCCGGGTTGTTGATGATGGTTCTATATTCCGAATTGGCGTCGTTATACGGATAAGGTTGCGCGGTCTGCGGATGAACATTTGTATTATAGGGTTTCGGTTCACCGAGATCCATCAGGGCCACCACCTGCCTGGCTTGTGTGGATGTACCATTGCGATTGGTTACCCATACTTCCATGCGTAAAATCTGAGCCTGCGACGTGATGACTGGCAGGTTGGACATGGCTTTGTTGTAATTGTCGCGGAAATATTGCGCGAACAGAAAGTGACGGTTCTCATCATAGTCATCCGCTTTAAACTGGTAGGTAGTCAGCGAAGCACCCCCCTGTAAAGTGGTGGACTGACTTTGGGAGCGCTGGCTCGCGATGATACCCGTCACAAATAATTTTCCGAATTGCAACTGGGCTTTGATCCCGAATAGTGATTGTTCAGAAGCCATCAAAACACTTCGGGTCGTGAACGAGGTATTTCCTACTTCAATTTTTTTCACGATATCATCCGAACTGCCGGTATATTCCAGTTTCAGCTGGTTCATCCAGTCGAAAGATGCCTGCGTATTATATGAAATCGGGAGTTTTAGTTTATTTCCGATATTTCCAAGCACATTCACATTGGCATCCATATTGAAATCCAGTCCGCCGGTTTTCCTGGCGGCTTCGGGAAGCGTTGGGTTCTGAACATTCTGTCCCTGGTACCCGGCCAGGATATCTACATTACCCTGGGGGCGTATATCAATTTTTCCATTTCCGAAAAGCCGGTTGAAGAGATTGCTGCCCGCATTGAGTTTCGGTTGTTCGAGCCTGTGATTCAGATCGCCCAGCATGTCGGCCCGCTGCCGGAAATAATTATCCTCTGATTGCCTTGCTGAAAGCTGCAGGTATTCTTCATAAGTGTATGCTGTGGGTGTACGGTACCACTTGTTACCGATTTTCTCCATCAGGTAATAAAGATTTGTCTTCGGATCGTATTGAATCGAATCCTTTAGATTGGATGGATTTTTCAGATTAAATGTACCTGGGCTGAAGCTGCCGAGCTGATCGCCACGGCGGTCCTGGATGGGGTAATGAAGTGTGTCGGCAATCGGGCGTTTGGTAGTATCAGGAGCATTCTGCGCACGGATGCTTACCGGCGCCCATAAAGCAACGAAGACGGCAGTGATTCTTACCGTGAAGATTATAATCTGAAGCAGATGCCTGGTCAAACTTCCTCAGTAATTAGTTAGGTAGACTTCCCGACAATAGGCTGGCTTAAAGGATTTTTAAAACTTGCTTAATGATGTCTTCAACTTTTTGCGGAACCGGAGCATCCAAAGCCAGCTTTTTTAGAGCCTGTTCGGCTACCTGCCGGGCGATGCCTAAAGACACCAGAGCATTCAACGCATCCTGTTCCAATGTATTGTTTATCAATGGGGAAAAATTTGATCCGGTATATTTTTTTCCAACCTTATCGCGGAGTTCCAGTATGATCCTTTCGGCAGATTTTTTTCCGATCCCTTTGATGCTTTCCAGCTGCCTGCTTTGGCCCTGCACAATCGCCCGCGCGAGTTCATCGGGTTTCATAGCCGAAAGCATCATCCGGGCAGTGGACGCACCCACACCGGAAACGCTGAGTAACTGGGTAAACATTTCACGTTCACCGGTATCAAAAAAACCAAAAAGGACCTCATCATCTTCCTTTACCTGGTGATAAATATGTAAAAGTCCCTTTTCCAGATGTTGCATCTGGGAAAAAGTATGAAGACTGATCTGCACTTCATATCCCACACCCTGTACGTCTATGTGGATGAGCGCCGGTGTTTTATGAACAAAATCGCCTCTGAGAAAGGTTATCATGATCGCGAAATTAGTATTTTTAAACCGCGTATATATTTTATAAAAACCAACGATCTTTGTCGAATGACCCAAAAGATCTCAGCTGCCATTACTGCAGTAGGCGGCTATGTGCCAGAGGATATTCTCTCAAATGGCGACCTCGAGAAAATGGTAGATACGAATGATGAGTGGATCCGGACCAGGACCGGTATTTCTGAAAGAAGAATACTGAAAGGTACCGACAAAGGTACTTCCGATTTGTGTGTTCCCGCCATTCTTCAGCTTTGTGAAAAGAGGGGCATTCAACCATCAGAAATTGACTGCATTATTGTCGGTACGGTAACGCCGGATATGTTGTTTCCTTCCACGGCAAACCTTGTTTGTGAAAAAATCGGAGCCGTCAATGCCTGGGGCTTTGATTTACTGGCCGCCTGCAGCGGATTTTTATACAGTCTGACCACCGGCGCCGCACTTGTTGAAAGCGGCAGATATAAAAAAGTAGTCGTGGTAGGAGCTGATAAAATGAGTTCCATCGTGGATTACAGTGACCGGAGCACCTGTATTATTTTTGGTGACGGCGCCGGGGCCGTTTTACTGGAACCCAATTTTGAAGGATATGGAATACAGGACAGTATCCTGAAAAGTGATGGCGGCGGAAAAACCCACCTCCATATGAAGGCGGGTGGATCGTTGAAACCCGCGACGATAGAAACCGTTGCCCGTAAGGAACATTATATCTACCAGGAGGGTCAGCCTGTATATAAATTTGCCGTTACCCGTATGGCGGATGTGAGCGAAGAACTGCTGAAAAGAAATCAGTTGACAGGATCGGATATCGCTTACCTCGTTCCACACCAGGCCAATAAAAGAATCATCGACGCCACTGCCAGCCGCATCGGACTGTCAGAGGAAAAAGTGATGGTCAATATCCAGCGTTATGGAAATACAACGGCCGGTACGATTCCACTTTGTCTGTTTGACTGGGAAGACAAATTGAAAAAAGGAGACCTTCTTGTAATCGCTGCTTTTGGCGGCGGATTCACCTGGGGAGCGTCACTCGTTAAATGGGGGTTTTAAGGTTAACGCTCAACGCGTAACGCTCAACGCATTTTCTGTCAACCGTCAACCGCCATCCACCAACCGTCAACCGTCAACCGCCATCCACCAACCGTCAACCGTCAACCGTCAACCGCCAACCGCCAACCACCAATCTCATGGAAATAATACTACGCAAAGCAATTAGTTCAGATTGCGAACGAATGATGGAACTGGTGAAGGAGCTGGCCATATTTGAAAAAGCACCCAACGAAGTAACCGTTACATTAGAACATTTTATTGAAACCGGGTTTGGGAAAAACCCAGTATGGTATGCGCTGGTAGCTTTTGCCGCAGATGATCCAAACCAGATAATAATCGGTATCAGTCTGTACTATATGCGCTACTCGACCTGGAAAGGAACCCGTTTGTATCTGGAAGATCTGATTGTAACCGAAGAATTCCGCGGCAAGGGAGTTGGAAAAAAATTATTTGATGCAACAGTCGACGAAGCACGTCTGCTGGGTGTGAGTGGAATGATGTGGCAGGTGCTGGACTGGAATCAACCGGCCATTGATTTTTACAAAAAATATGGAGCAGATATCAGTGGGGAATGGTTGAATTGCTCTCTAAGCTTAAAGCCTAAAGCCTAAAACTGTTTTTTATTAATACTCCGACGTCCAATTAATTATTTTTAGTTTCCAATTCTGGCTTTAGGCTTTAAGCTTATTCTACTCCCAGCGTCTGAACCGTCTTATCTATTTTTCCGATCAATCCCTGTAATACTTTACCAGGACCGATTTCAGTGAAATGTGTTGCTCCATCGGCGATCATTGCCACGATAGATTGGGTCCAGCGGACGGGACCGGTGAGCTGGTCGATTAGATTTTTTTTGATTTCTTCCTTGTCCACGACCGCCTTACCTACAATATTCTGGTAAACGGGACAGGCAGGATTATAAAAAGTCGTTTTTTCGATGGCAGTCTTTAATTCTTCACGGGCCGGCTCCATCAAGGGAGAGTGAAAAGCGCCGCCCACAGGTAATACAATGGCACGGCGGGCTCCGGCAGCCTTCATCTTTTCGCATCCGATTTCAATTCCCTTTAACGATCCACTGATCACCACCTGGCCGGGACAATTAAAATTCGCGGCAACAAGCACTTCACCGGTTTTGGATTCAACTTCACGACAAATGGATTCAACCTGTTCATCTTCAAGACCCAACACGGCAGCCATCGTTCCCGGATTTGAAATGCATGCTTTTTGCATGGCAGATGAACGGATGATCACCAATCTCATTCCATCTTCAAAACTCAGAACGCTGTTTGCAACCAGAGCTGATAGCTCTCCGAGCGAATGACCCGCAACCATTTCGGGCCGGGCATTATCGACTGTTTTGAATGCAATAACGGAATGAAGGAATATAGCGGGCTGTGTAACGTTGGTTTGTTTCAGATCTGCTTCGGAACCTGTAAACATGATATCAGAAAGCCGGAAGCCGGCAATTTCGTTTCCCTGTTCAAAAAGTTTTTTGGCAAAAGCACTTTTATCATAGTGGCTCTTTCCCATCCCCGGGAACTGAGAACCCTGTCCAGGAAATACGTAGGCGTGCTTCATAATCGACTTAGAGGTTATAAAACAAATTTGCCACAAAGCACCGACTCAACAAAGAAAATCTTTCTTCGGCACTAATTCAGATCAGACGATATCAGTTTTATGAATTCCGTTCTGGTTTCATTTTTTTGGAATTCCCCGTAAAACGCTGAGGTTGTGGTAACTGAATTTTGTTTTTGTACCCCGCGCATCATCATACACAAATGGGAAGCTTCAATCACGACAGCCGCGCCCAGGGGGTGCAGCGAATCCCTGATTGCGTGTAAAATCTGCGTTGTCAGCCTTTCCTGCACCTGGAGCCGGCGTGCAAAAACATCCACTACCCGCGCAATCTTGCTCAGCCCGGTGATCCAGCCATTGGGGATATAGGCGATATGTGCCTTTCCGAAAAAAGGCAGCATATGATGTTCACACAAACTGTAAATTTCAATGTCCTTCACAATGATCATTTCGCTCATCGGTTCATGAAATTTTGCCGAATCGAGAATGGCGTTAGCATCTAATTCATATCCCTGCATAAGAAACTGCATTGCCTTGGCCACGCGTTCCGGAGTTTTATCCAGTCCTTCCCTGTGGGGATCTTCACCCAGTTTACCCAGAATATCTTTATACTTGCTCATCAGGAAAGCGGTCGTTTGTTCGTCGTACTGTTCTGTTTTTTTATACGCCATATTTTACGCTTAACGCTCAACGCTTAACGCCTAATGCTTTTCTCAGCAGGCTTCAGCAAAAGCTTATTTTTTTTCAAGTTGAAAACCAAATTAACTCTTAACCCTTAACTCTTAACTCTTAACTCTTAACTTTCAGGCCGGGTATTCTACAAAATTCCTCTCCGTTTCGTATAAACGTACAGTAAGTCCCAGCGAATCGTCCAGTTCTTTTCGCAGGATTTCATAAATAACGAATACGATATTCTCTGCTGTCGGGTTTAAGGACGCAAACTCCCTGGTGTCCAGGTTCAGGTTTTTATGATCAAATTTCGCAAGCACCTTCTTCTGAATAATGGATGAGAGATCAGACAAATTAATCACATATCCCGTGAGCGGATCCGGCACACCCGTTACTTTCACTTCGAGATCGTAATTATGTCCATGATAATGTGGGTTGGAACATTTACCGAATTTCTCAAAGTTTTGTTCATCGGTCCATCCGGGAACGAAGAGGCGGTGGGCGGCATTAAAATGTTCTCTTCTGAAAATGGCTGTTTTTCTTTCCATATTGACTATCCGAAATATTCTACAAAATGACTGTTTTACTTTCCATATTGATTAACCGGAATATTTCACAAAATGATTGTTTTTCTTTCCATATTTACTATCCGAAATATTCCACAAAATGACTGTTTTTCTTTCCATATTGACTATCCGAAATATTCCACAAAAATGGCTGTTTTACTTTCCATACTGATTATCCGAAATATTCCACAAAAATGCGTGCCGTTTCATACAATTTGATCGAGTGTAATTTAACCGTCTCCGGCAAATGCCCCTTCAGCTGATTCCAGATGCCAACGACCAGGTTTTCAGTGGAACACATCTGTCCTTTCAGGAAATCCACTTCCTCATTCAGGTTTTTGTGATCCAGTTTTTCCGTTACCCGGTCCTTTATGATATTACTCAGTTTCTTCACATCCATCAAAAACCCCGTCTCTGGATCCGGGTCTCCCTCGATGGTTACATATAATTCATAATTATGCCCATGCCAGTTTTCATTTGCACAGGCTCCGAATACCTCTTCGTTCTTTTCCCGTGTCCAGGAAGGATTATATAATTTATGGGCTGCATTAAAATGTTCGATTCTTGTCAGAAAGACCATTCCCTGAAAATTTTTGCAAAGGTAATGCATCGGTCGGATTGGGTAGGTTTCCGGATATTTGCATATGCACCTGCTTTTGCTGTCGGCGACGGATCTTGAAATCAATGAAACGGCCACCTGGTTCAACAATCATACATTCGGTCTTAACGCATTAAAGCCCAATTTGTTGATCGGCGGAATCGGGCAATTGCAGACGGCATATGCACTGCAAAACAGGATCAGGCTCGATCGACCCGACCTTGTTATACAGGCAGGTATCGGTGGTGCCACTGAAAAAGAGGAAATTGGCAAAGTCTATGTGATCGGGTCCGAACAGTTAGCCGACCTGGGTGTGATGGAAAAAACCGGTTTCAAGAATATTTTCGAAATGGGTCTGGAAAACCGCGACCGGTTTCCATTCCGCGACGGGAAACTGGATAATCCCTACAGGGCCCTGCTTAAATGGACCGGGTTGCCGGTTGTGGATGGCGTAACCGTCAATGAAATCAGGTCATCGGATCTTGAAGGCTTTCAACGAAATCCTCTTCGGGTTGTTGAGAGTATGGAAGGAGCAGCACTACATTATGTATGCCTGATGGAAAAAGTTCCATTTCTTCAGATACGGGCTATATCAAATATGACTGGCGACCGCGATAAAAGCCGCTGGAAATTAAGAGAGGCCCTGAAAAGCCTGCACAGGGAACTGGTAGTCATGATTCAAAAACTCGAAATAGCCGATGAAACTCTCCTTAGGATTTAGCCCCTGTCCAAACGATACATTTATTTTTGACGCGCTTGTAAACAGGAAAATCGATACCGGCCATTTTGAATTTGAGGTGGTACTGGAAGATGTACAAACACTGAATCGCTGGGCGATGGAAGAAAAACTGGATATCAGCAAGATCAGCTATGGCGTCTGGCCCCTGCTTCAAAAAAATTATTCACTGCTGGATTCCGGAGGCGCATTGGGAAGAGGTGTCGGCCCGCTGCTCATATCAACAAATAATATTCTGCTGAAAGATATCAATCAGCTCACCATCGCCATTCCCGGCGAACAAACGACGGCGCATCTTTTATTTACGATGGCCTTCCCGGAAGCAAAAAGAAAAAAATTTATGATCTTCAGCCAGATCGAATCAGCCGTTTTGGATGGAAAAGTGGATTGCGGTGTGATCATTCATGAAAATCGTTTTACATACATGCAAAAGGGATTGGTTAAACAAATGGATCTCGGAGAATACTGGGAGCATAAAACGAAATCGCCGATTCCCCTGGGTGGCATCGTGATGCGGAATACATTTAGCGTTGAAGAAAGGGCGGAGGTGGACCGCCTGATCCGCGACAGTGTGGCTTTTGCAGAAGCCTACTACCCCGACCTGTCGGATTATGTGACACAACACGCACAGGAAATGCAGGAATCCGTGATGCGGCAACACATTGACCTGTATGTAAATCAATTCAGCCTTTCATTGGGAGAAGAAGGACGGCATGCTGTTGATGTTTTGATGGACGTTTACAAAAGGATGCATACATGATTCTCACAGTCTGGTGAATGTGGAAGGGTAGAAAATGTAAAAATTCAAAATGAAGAGTGGAAATGATAATTTGCAGATTTGAGATTTTACGGTCATCGGTCATCGGTCATCGGTCATCGAATTACTCCTTAGCACCTTTCAACAATCGTACAAGCATCCCCGTTAGTTCGCGGGAATAATAAGTATTTTCAATACAAATGACGGGCCTGATGGGGCGGATTGCATTGGTGAGAAATATTTCTTCCATTTCAAAAATCATGTCTTTTGTAATGATCGTCTCTTCCACCTGAAAACCCAGTGTGGGTAATATTTCCAGCAATTCCCTGCGTTTTGTACCCGCCACACAGCCCTGCGACAAGGCAGGGGTGAACAGCACACCTTTTTGCACCATAAAGAGGTTGCTCGAACTGGCTTCACAAATATTGCCACGGCTGTTCAGGATGATGGCATCATCAAATCCATTGTCCTTTGCAAATTGAATCGCCAGAGTATTTAACAGATAATTGTTGGTTTTCAAATTGCCGAGTACACCGGTTGATTTCATCTCTCCCTTATATATAGTCAGCCGGAGCGGCGTCAGGTTTTCTTCGGGATAAACAGAGGATTCAATAATAAAAACTGGTTTATTGCTGACAGGCAGGAGAACCGGGCCATCCTCCCTGAAAATATTTAATCTAACCCGTGCCCTGACGGATGCCGAATTGCTCTCACAAAGTTTTTTAATTTCTTCTGAAAGAAATTCCCTCGTAAATCCATCAGATAAATCGAATTGCAGAATCATCAGGCCCTTAAAAAGCCGGTCGAAGTGAAAATCCAGATTTTCTATTTTCTGTCCGTCCCAATACATAGTTTCAAAAACACCGTCTCCAAACCGGAGGCCGCGGTTGGCCGCAGTAGCTATGGGCGTTTGGGGGTCGATCAGGTTACCGTTATAGTTGACGCGAAGATTCAGTTCATTTCTCATTGCTCTTTCGAAGGTAGGGGGATCGCGTGGTTTTGCATAAAGACTGCCGGATTTGGAAACGGACAGAAACCGTTCGAATCCGTGCAGTCGGTTTGAACCACCACCGGGTATCTGCCTGATAATCAATTTAAATTATTGTGGCACTATTTTACGCCCAAAGCCTAAAGCCCAATGCTTAAAACAAAAACGGATGATTATTTTGAAACATAAAGATATTTTCGGATTAACGGTTTTAGGCTTTGGGCTTTAGGGTTTAAGCATAATAATATGATAAAGAACTTCCTAATAATAGCATATCGTAATCTGAAGCGAAACCGGATTTTTTCCGTGATCAATATACTTGGTCTCGCGACCGGAATGGCCAGCGCCATGCTGATTTTCTTATGGATCAACGATGAGATCAGTTTTGACCGCTTTCATGCAAAGGAAGACAGGTTGTTCCAGGTTTACCGCGAAGATATAAGCAGCGATCATTCTGTCGTCATGGAAAATTCGCCCAAGATTCTGGCCCATACATTAAAAACTGAATTTCCGGAAATTGAAGAGGTTGTACGATGGCAGAATGTAACTTTCTTACTGTCGGCCGGCGACCGTCATTTTAATGCGGCAGGTAATTTTACAGATTCCGGATTCCTGAATATGTTCAGTTTTCCCACGCTGGAAGGAAACCCGAATTACAGGCTCAACGACCCGACCGGTATCGTGATTACAGAATCGCTGGCAACTAAATTATTCGGAAAAGAATCTCCAATAGGCAAGCAGATCAGGGTGGACAGCGTGGATCTCTTCGTTGTAAAAGCCGTATTGAAAGATCTTCCGGATAACACGCAATTCCGGTTTGAATACCTTCTTCCATGGTCCTATATGCAAAAAATAGGTTGGGTGGACAATGGTTCATGGGAGAATAATTCAGTGCGCACGTTCTATACATTAAAACCAGGTATTTCTGCAAGTTCTTTTGATGCAAAAATTAAAAACCTCATCGTCGATCATACAAAGCACGAACAGACGCCCTCTAATGACAGACTATTTGGACACCCGTCTGCCAAATGGCATCTCTATTCCAAATTCGAAAATGGCCGGGTGGCCGGCGGGAGAATTTCAGTCGTTCGCGTGTTCAGCCTCATCGCTTCTTTTATACTCTTGATCGCCTGTATCAATTTCATGAATCTGAGTACAGCCCGAAGCGAAAAAAGAGCCAGGGAGGTTGGTATCCGAAAAGTGGTTGGCGCCGCAAAATCCCTTCTGATCTGGCAGTTCCTGGCAGAATCACTGATGTTCAGCCTGATTGCGGGCGTACTGGCTGTACTGGTTGTAGAACTGAGTTTGCCTTCTTTTAATTTGCTTGTGAGTAAAAAACTTTTCATTGATTTCGGTGACTTACATTTCTGGACAGCGGCCCTGGGGTTTGTTCTGCTCACGGGCATGCTTGCCGGAAGTTATCCTGCTTTTTACCTTTCTTCATTCAGACCCATCAAAGTATTAAAGGGTGCTTTGAAAACCAGCCGCGAGGGAATAGCGCCTCGCCAATTCCTGGTGGTTCTTCAATTTAGTTTCGCCATCGTACTGATCATTTCAACCATCATTGTTTTACAACAGATACGGTATGCGCAGAACAGGGATTCCGGATATAAAAGAGATAATATCGTGTATAATTTTATGCAGGGAGATATTGAGAAAAATTATATGATGATCCGGAATGAACTGATCAGTAACAGAGTGGCTACCGACATCACGCGAACCAGTCAGCCTATGACCCGCCACTGGTCAGACAGCTGGGGATTCCAATGGACCGGTTCCAATCCAGAGGATCAAAAAACAGATTTTATCTTTTTTGCTTCTGATAATCAATTTGTGCAGACTATGGGATTGAAACTGATCGCGGGCCGGGATATCAATACAATAAGTTACCCGACGGACTCCAATGCCATGTTGCTGAACGAATCCGCCATGAAAGTGATGCGCCTGAAAAATCCGATCGGTACGGAAGTCAGGATGGTTGACTCGCGTTGGCATGTAGTGGGTGTAATCAAAGATTTTATTTTAGAGTCTCCCTATGCGCCTATTGCCCCGATGATTATGGTGGGTCCGTCAAGTCTTTCTTTTTATGTATTGAATATGAAATTAAATCCGGCCAATACTGTACGCGATAACCTGAAAAAAGCAGAGTCCATATTTAAGAAATATAATCCCTCTTATCCTTTCGAATATTATTTCCTCGACGAAGATTATGCAAACAAATTTGCAAACGAAAAACAGACCGGTGAACTGGCTGCTCTCTTTGCCGGGCTGGCCATTTTTATTTCCTGTCTAGGATTATTTGGTTTGTCAATCTTTACAGCAGAGAACAGGATAAAGGAAATTGGTATCCGGAAAGTATTGGGTGCCTCTGTGCTCAGCATCACGCAATTATTATCCAGAGATTTTATAAAACTGATTTTGCTATCCTTTCTCATTGCGGCGCCATTCGCCTGGTGGGCGATGAACGGATGGCTTCAGTCTTATCAATACCGCACTCCGGTGAGCTGGTGGATATTCGCCGTCACTTTATTATTGTCTGTTACCATCGCTTTAATTACGATCAGTTTTCAGTCGGTGAAAGCAGCATTGATGAATCCGGCGAAAAGTTTGAGGTCGGAGTAGTGTGGTGAATATGTAAGCGAAGAGAATGTAGAAATTCAAAATGAAGTTTGGAAATGACAATTTGAAAATATGTGGTCAGCATTTGGCGTTAGGCGTTAGGCTTTAGCCTTAGCCTTAGCCTTTTAAAAAATATCATGATAAAGAACTATATCAAAATCGCATTTAGAAATCTCTGGAAACAGAAAGGATTTTCTGCCATTAACATCCTGGGTCTCTCTCTGGGGATGGCCTGCAGTTTGCTGATTTTATTATGGGTGAAGGACGAAAAGAGCGTGGATGCCTTTCACAGGAACGGAAATAACTTGTATTATGTCTATGAACGAAACCATCTCGGCGGAAAAATTGAAACATGGTACTGGACACAGGGGCCGCTGGCAGAGGAACTGAAAAAACAAATTCCGGAAATAAAAGCAGCCACTCCTTTTTCATGGCCATCCGTCAGCACATTTAATGTGGGCGATAAAATATTAAAACAAAACGGGTATAGCGCAGCCAATGATTTCTTTTCCATGTTCAGTTACCCGCTGCTGCAAGGCCGCGCGGCAGATGCACTGAATTCACCCAATAGTATTTCCATTTCGAGAAAGATGGCGACCGATTTCTTCGGGAGCCCTTCCGCCGCGATCGGAAAAACCATCCGCTACGAAAACAAAAAAGATTTTACGGTGAAGGCTGTCTTTGAGGATCTGCCATCTCAGGTCTCAACCCCATTTGATTATATCATTAGCTGGACCGCTTACCTGGAAGACAATGGATGGGCAAAAGACTATGGAAGTGTTGACCCGCGCACGGTTATTCAATTGAAAGAGGGTGCGAATGCTTCATTGGTAGAGAAAAAAATAAAATTTATCCTGGACAGGTTTGACACAGAATTGGGCAAGGACAACCGCATCGAACTGGGCCTTCAGAAATTTGATCAGTACTACCTGCATTCGGAATTCAAAAACGGTTATCCTGTAGGCGGCCGGATCATATATGTTCAGCTGTTCAGTCTGGTCGCTATTTTTATTTTGCTGATCGCTTGTATCAATTTTATGAATCTGACAACCGCACGCTCTATGAAACGGGCCAGGGAAATTGGCGTACGGAAAGTAATGGGCGCGCTGCGCTCTGTACTGATTCCGCAGTTTATCGGGGAAGCGGTTCTGATGGCCACCATCGCCATGACCAGCGCGCTGATCCTGGCCAGTCTGGCTTTGCCGGCTTTCAATCAGCTGACGGGAAAACAAATCGATATTCCATATACACAATTCAGTTTCTGGATCCGCATACTGGGTCTCTGTCTGATCACCGGAATTTTTTCCGGCAGTTATCCTGCTTTTTACCTGTCTGCCTTTAATCCGATCCAGGTATTGAAGGGCACACTGAAATCTGGTACCGGAGCAGTCTGGTTCCGCAAAGGACTGGTCGTTTTTCAATTCGTGCTTTCCATCATCCTCATTATTTCTACCATCCTGATTTCGCGACAGATTTATTATGTGCAACATGCGGATCTTGGATACAACAGGGAAAACCTGCTTTATATTCCGGTTGAAGGAACACTGGGTGCCACGATCGATGTGTTTAATGCAGAAGCATCCAACCTGTCAGGGATAAAAAATGTAAGTGAACTGACGGAAGCTCCCACAGAAATGAATAATGGGACGCTTTCCGTCGGATGGTCGGGGAAGGATCCCCATGAAACAGTTCGTTTTATACAGGATGAAATCGGTCCGCATTTCATGCGTACCATGAATCTGAAACTGGTTGCGGGAAGAGAATTTCCATCGGATGGAACCTACGACTCGGTGGGTTGCATCGTAAATGAAACCGCTGTGAAACTGATGGGATATAAGGATCCTGTCGGTAAGCCAGTTTTTCGCGGTAACTATCGATGCCAGATCATCGGAGTTGTGAAGGATTTTCATTTCCACTCTCTGCACGATCCCATCATGCCGCTCATACTGGGTATGGGAAATTCGGGTAGGAATAACCGTTATGCAACGATTTTGATCCGCACAGAGGCTGGTAAAACGAAAACGGCGCTGGACGGTTTGAAAAAAATATGCAATGAACTGAATCCGGCCTTTCCGTTCAGTTATAAATTTTCAGATGATGAATACGCAAAGCTTTATAAAAGCGACCTGGTGATCGGCAATCTGTCGGTGATATTTGCCGGGCTCGCGATTTTTATATCCTGTCTGGGATTGCTGGGGCTGTCCATATTTACGGCGTCACAGCGGGTAAAAGAGATTGGCGTTCGAAAAGTATTGGGAGCCAGTGTCGGTTCCTTATTCAATTTATTATCGAAAGAATTTTTGATGCTGGTAGGTCTTGCATTCGCCATCGCCGTTCCCCTGGGATGGTGGGCGATGGATAACTGGCTCAGCAATTTCGCCTATCGCGCACCTGTTCCGTGGTGGGTGTTTGCTGTATCCGGTTTATTGGCGATAATAATCGCGCTGGCCACTGTTTGTTTTCAGGCGTTGAAAAGTGCGCATGCGAATCCGGTGACGAGCCTACGCTCTGAATAAGCGGGAGGCAGGAAGCTGGAAGCTGGATGAACAGAGGAGTGTGGTAAATGTGGAAAGTGGTGAAATACAGGATTGGGGAAATTAGATATGGTAATGACAATTTGAAAATTTAGCGTCCGGTTCACAGTTGACAGAACAAGTTTTAGGCTTTAGGCTTTGGGCTTTAGGCTATGAAATAGGAAAAACAGAATTATCATGATTAAGAATTATTTCAAAATCGCGTGGAGAAACCTTGTAAACAACAAGGTGGATTCTATTATCAACATTGTCGGACTATCCATCGGGATGGCGGCCTGTTTACTGATCCTGGAATTTGTGAGCTTTGAATTGAGCTATGACCGGTTTAATAAAAATGCAAATAATATTTTCAGGGTAGCTAACGATCGTTACCAGCATGGCAAACTGGTGCAACACGGCACGATAACCTATTCCGCCGTAGGACCAGCCATGAAAAAAGATTTTCCCGAAATAGCAGCGAACACCCGGGTGGAACCATTGGGATCAATTATACTATCCGACAATGAAAAGAAGTACGAAGTCAAAAATTCATTGGCTGTCGACAACGAATTCCTTTCTGTTTTTTCCTATCCCCTGCTCGCCGGTGACGCGAAAACAGCCCTACGCGAACCGAACAATATCATTCTTTCCGAAACTCTTGCCAGAAAAATATTCGCTGTCAGGAATAACGATTTTTCTTCTGTGCTGGGAAAAACTCTTCAGATATCCAGGGATTCACTTCCATATAAAATCACAGCCGTTTGCAGGGACGTTTCCGAAAACTCTCATTTACAATTTGATTTGCTGGCTTCCTACATAACATTGTATGAACAAAAAAATCCGTGGAAAGAAGCAGAATACGATTTTACGGATTCCGATTTCTGGCATTATTTACTTTTGAAACCAGGCACGGATTATAAAGTGCTGCAGGCAAAATTTGACGCTTTCAGCAAACATTATTTCCAGGGTGATAAAATTTCCGGAAGTGATGAAAAGTTTTTTCTTCAACCCCTGTTAAAAGCCCATCTTTATTCCGATTATGAATATGAGATCGGCAAAACAGGCAGTTCCACAGCTGTCTGGGGAATGCTCATCATCGCTATGCTCATTATTATCATTGCCTGGGTAAATTATATCAACCTGACAACGGCGCGTTCCATGAACCGCGCCAAGGAAGTAGGCATCAGAAAGGTTTCCGGCGCCACTCGCGCCCAGTTGATCAGACAATTTCTGTCAGAATCCCTGCTGATGAACCTGATCGCACTGTGCATCGCCATCCTGATCATATATCTTGTGCAAGATCCTTTCAATCAACTGGTGGAAAGAGATCTCAGTCTATCCTATCTATTTTCACAATCCATCACCGGATTCGATATCAAGCTGGTGGTAATCACCGGATTGCTGACGGGCATTCTGATTTCGGGATTTTACCCCGCTTTCGTGCTCTCCTCTTTTAAACCTATCCTGGTTTTGAAAGGGAAATATAGTCAGTCGGGCAAAGGTGTTTTTCTTAGAAAATTACTGGTAACCGCTCAACTGGCGGCAACGGTCGCATTGATCATCGGGTCCTTCGTAGTGTACCGTCAGATACGGTTTGTAAATAACCAGGATCTGGGTATGAATTTATCACAGGTGTTAATAGTCAAGCCGCCGATACTGACGGATTTTGATTCCAGTTTTATCAGTCATGAAAACAGTTTCAAAGCAGAGCTGACAGGGATTCCGGGTGTCACCGGGGTCTGCTCTTCCAACCGCGTAGCCGGGGATGAATTGGGAAGGTCATTTAATGTGCACCGGACAGATAAGAACAATGATACGAGAATCACGATGCGGAATATGGGTATTGATTACAATTTCTTAAACCTCTACGGCATTCCTTTGCTGGCAGGAAGAAATTTTACGCCGCTGGATTATAATCGCAGCTTTGATAAACTGCATAATATCCTGATCAGTGCAGGCGCTGCCAAATCGCTTGGATTTTCTTCGAATGAAGAAGCGATCGGGAAAGATATTATGGTATTTGACAAAAAATGGAATGTGATCGGGGTAATAAAGGATTTTCATCAGAAATCTCTTCACTATGCAATGGAGCCGGTGATACTGATGCCGTTCTCTGGATCAAATCATCCGATTTCGGTTAAACTAAGTACAAGGGATCTGGCATCAACCATTGGGGCCATCAAATCGAAATACAGCAGTTTCTTCCCGGGAAATCTGTTTGACTATTTTTTTATCGACAAGCAATTTAATTCACTATATAAGAG
>JABDFX010000059.1:18734-19174 GCA_013286315.1 Bacteroidota bacterium
ATATAAGAGCGATCAGTTATTCGGGGAAGTATTTGCGCTTTTTGCAGGTTTCGCCATATTCATCGCCTGCCTGGGATTGCTGGGTCTTGCATTATTTACTACGGCACAAAGAACCAAGGAAATCGGCGTACGAAAAGTATTGGGTGCCTCGGTCACCAATATTGTTTTTTTGTTGTCGAAAGATTTTATGCGGCTGATCATCGTCTCATTTTTGATCGCTTCTCCCGTAGCCTGGTATGTAATGCATAACTGGCTGCAGGGATTTGCATACAGGATTCCGATCAGCTGGTGGATTTTTCCCGGCGCCGGTATGCTCGCATTTCTCATTGCCCTGGGTACAGTTAGTTTCCAGACGATGAGAGCAGCGGCTGCGAGTCCGGTGAAGAGCCTGCGGTCGGAATGAACAGCAATAGTGTGGTGAACGTGGAGGTGTAGGGAAT
>JABDFX010000060.1:0-328 GCA_013286315.1 Bacteroidota bacterium
TTTAAAATTATTACCGAAACATGGTTTGACAGTCTTGAAGTCACACATGTCGGTTTTGCCGGATATAAGATCGCTCTCATTAAGCAACAGACGACAACCCTGATGGTCAGTATGACTCCCCTGGTGGCCAGTTTGCAAACCGTGTCCGTCAGTGCAACCCAAAAACCTGGAAAATCCTTTATGGAGAAAGTTATTGCACATAAAACACTGAACGATCCAGATCGATTCAAAAGTTACAGTTATGACCGGTATAGCAGGAACGAACTTGAACTGGATCATATCGACTACAGCAAAAAAACCAAAAAGAATATGCAGGGCCTAATGGCTT
>JABDFX010000060.1:338-19004 GCA_013286315.1 Bacteroidota bacterium
AGGAAAATATCCTCGCTAAAAAGTCCCTGGGGTTAAAAACTGACGAGCTGCTAAGGCATTTGGACAAATTCTATTTGTCATTTAATATCTACAAAGACTGGATACCTGTATTTGATCTGACCTTCGCCAGTCCATTAAGCACATTTGCTTTTAGCTATTATAATTTCTATTATGGCGATAGCCTTATCGAAAATGGAAACACGTTACGCCAGATCCGTTTCACGCCCATTCATCAATACGAAAGGGCTTTTACGGGAACTCTTTGGATTGACGACAGCAGTTATGCGGTTACAAGCGTGAATTTGCACCTGACAAAAACTGTTAACCTGAACTATATCAATAATATTTATTACAGTGAGGATTATAAAGAGAATTATGATTCGTCGTTGGCAGAATGGGTCTATATGCCGGCAAAATGGACCTCGGAAGTAAAATTTGAGGCGGGTCCGGCGCTGTTGGGTATTCCGATCCCTGAAAACAAGAACAGTCTTCAACTGGTCGCAAAAAATACAACGACCATCAGCCGCGTAACGTTAAATTCAAAAGAATCATCTCTAACTAAATCCGAAAAATTCAGCAAGGAAAGCCAGACACACTCATACATCCAGGCAGACAGTTTTTGGGTACAAAACAGGCTCGATTCATTATCAAACCATGAAAAGGCCATTTACCGGATGATCGATTCCCTAAAGGGAAACCGGCAATTTGAGAAAAACGTCAAACTTATTGCGTTCGCAGGATCCGGTTTCTGGGACTTTGATGACCATCTTCGCATTGGGCCATATTTCACGCTGATCAGTCATAATCCGCTTGAAGGCTGGCGTTTCCGTTTAGGATTCTGGTCTATGCCTGGGATTAGTAAAAAGATCAATCTTTACGGATACGCTGCGTATGGTGTAAATGATAAAGCGTTAAACGGTGGTATTGGTTTGAAATATATCTGGAACGAAAATAAATGGACAAAAACTTCGATCTGGTTTGGAAAAGATTACGATTTTATCATTGACCAGAATGGCGAACTGGATAAGGCTAATATATTCAACTCGTTCCTTCGCAAAAATATTCCTTTTAGCCGTATTTACATCAGACAGGTATTGTTGAAACATGAACAATATGTAAGCGAAAATTTCACCGCCAGGGCAGGAGTTTACTATAAGGAATTAAATCCCGTTTTTAATTTCAGTTATAGTCCGTTTAATCCAATTACTGAAAAATCCATCGATAGTATTTCACTGAAATTATTACCCGTTGCAGAATTTTCCGTAGGCCTTCAGTATGCACCTCATAAACGGTTCGTGAATTTTAATTATGAACAATTGCGTCTGGAGAGCTTTAGCCCTGTCATAAGTATTAATTATACCCATGGATTTGAACTATCAAGAACCCATTTTGACTATGATAAAATAAATGTTGGAATCGATCAACAACTACGACTGCCTCCCAAAAGCATCTTTTTTTACAGTCTGAATATCGGGCAGGTATTCGGGACCATCCCATATATACTTCTTAACATACCTGCGGGTAATGAGTACATGGTATCCAGCCGGTATTTGTTCAACACCATGTCGCCGTATGAATTTGCGGCCGATCGCTATATCGACCTGCATACGCGCCTTTCACTCGGCGGCATCCTGTTCGACCATATTCCATTGATTAAAAAACTAGGTTGGAGGGAAAGATTATCCTATAATATGTATTATGGAGATATGACGAGTGACAATCAGATTTATAATAAAAACGCTCACTTTAATTTGATTGGTAATCAGCCTTTCATAGAAGCGGGCGTTGGAATCGAAAATATCTTTCATATACTTTTCGTAGAATATTATAAAAGGTTTACCCATCTGAATGATCCCTATGCGATGAATGACGGTGTGTTTTTAGGAGTACATCTTACTTTTTAATTTTCATATTGGAAATTACATTGGATTCTGGAAAACTTACCCCTGCTGATTATCTTTGGTGAAAAATGGAATCCCTGAAAGGTAAAACCGCCTTAATCACAGGCGCAGGGAAAGGTTTGGGAAAAGCTCTTTCTCTGGCACTGGCAATGGAAGGCGTTAACCTGATGTTGCTTTCAAGAACGAAAGAAGATCTGATCAACGTCGCCGCCGAATCTTCCAAAATAAATCCCGGTATTCAAACAGACTTTAAGGTCGCCGATACGGCGAATTTTGCATCGGTGTCTGCTGCAATATCTGATCTTACGAAAACGCTCGGGCCTGTTGATATCCTGATCAATAATGCCGGCATCATAAAATTCGGCAATTTTATGAACCTCACTGTAGAGGAATGGGAGGCTGTGATTCGGACAAACCTTCTGGGTGCTTATTATTGTATTCACGAAATACTGCCCGGTATGATGGAACGGAAAACCGGCGATATTGTGAATGTTTCTTCGACGGCAGGGCTTAGGGGTTCCCCGACAACGAGTGCGTATAGTGCGTCTAAATTCGGGCTGATCGGTCTGTCTGAATCATTAATGTTGGAGGCGAGGAAATCCGGAGTCCGGGTCTTTACCGCAACTCCGAGTACCATCGCGACGTCTCTGACAAAAGACATCGGCCTGACGGACGGAGATCCGGAAAAAGTATTGCAACCCGAAGATTTTGCTGAAATGATCATAGCCCATTTGAAACTTTCGCGTCGGGCGCTGGTAAAAGATGTGAGCATCTGGTCTACCAATCCCTGAGAAAAATGAATTTACTCAGTATTTGATAATCATCCCGGACCGTTTGTTAGACAGAGAGAACGAAGGCGGAAAACCACTGCGAAGTAAGAATCATTATTTTGAGTAACATGAATGCATTCCGGGGATGTTAGTTATCCGTGATTTCGATTCAAAATTCTTAACTTCATTAAAATTGCATGTCATGAGCAAATTCTGGTTAAAGGATCCGCAAAAACATGATTTCCCGGCAGCGGCTGACTATCTGAACTTGCTTTTTAATGAAAAAGATGTGAAGGTCTTAGTGGAGAAACTAGAAGCTGCAAAGACAATCTTTAAGAAGGCGAAAGATATTTTAAGGGCCAGCGAATTACCCTTGTTAAACCGGGAAAATATACATGTACGGGAAAATTTACAAATGATTAAGAAGGGAGATAAAATGTCGCCGGTTCTGTTAGTGAAGCATAATGCGAAATTAATTGTAGCTGATGGTTATCACAGATTATGTGCTATTTATTATTTATCAGAAGATGAAGACATACCCTGCCGTTTGGTTCAGTCTGATTTAAAAAATAAAACGTAGGTTCAAAAAAATTCATCCGGATTTGCAAAAACTTCCGTGAACACAGAAACCTAAAAACCTGGATGGGATTCTTTTAGCGAATGATCAGTTTGAAAGCTTTTCATTCGCATGCGTTTTCTTCTCAATCGTTTCCATTATAATAAAGGTGAGGGAGAGCCAAACGACCGTTACTAAAAGGCTGCCTAATACATCACTGGCAAAATGTACGCGTAAATAGATTCTGCTTAGCCCAATTAGCAATGAGAATATTACAAGGAGAATGGAAAAGAGCCATTTTAAAAATGGGCTTAATGATGTTCGCCAAATAAGGTAGATCAATACACCGCTAAACGTAAATCCACCCAGGGAATGTCCACTTGGAAAACTATATCCTCCGGCTCCTGATATGAGTGGCAACTGGGGTCTCGGTCGGTGAAACAGGTCCTTTAGCAGCCAGCCAGACAATAGACTTACGGTTGCGACAATAGCTACAAGGATCGCCACCTGATTCTTTTTATTCTTAATATGATAGAATATAATGCACAGATAAGCCGGTATTAAAAAGAAGCCGCTTCCAAAATTTGTAACAATCATTGCGGCCCGGGTAATGAATGGAGTTGTAAATGAAGAAATATATGTAAAGACGTGAGTATCGAAACTGCTTTCATTTTCGATGACTATTTCATCCGCAATTATAGAAAATAGCAGGATCGATAGCAGGAGTATGACTGCAGCTATAATAAATTCAATGACTGATATTTTAAAATATCCTAAATCTTTTTTCAAGGATGGTATTTATTCTTGATCACTGTGGCAGAACACCTAATTGGGAAAGCATACCTAATGCATCAAATTCGCCCCAACGCTCAATGATCTTATTATTTTCTACAAGAAGTATGTCAATACCTTTTAATTTTACCAGTTTATTGGTTGACGGTATATTCATCAACTGGCCACTGTGCTTTCCCTGCGCTGTCCAACGTACTACGACTTTATTTCCTTCAACAATTACATCTTCATTTTTTACTTTCAGGTCTGGAAAGGCATTTCGAAAATCCCTTACCATCTGCTGATAACCACTCTTACCAGGTAATTGACCATTAACCGGATCATGGTCAATAAAATCCGCTGATAGAATTTCATCTGCAATCTTAAAATTTCCTTTATCCCAGATTTCTTCTGTAAAATCCATGGCAATTTTATTTTTATTCCCTGTTGATGTGATGCTCATGATATTATTTTTAAAAATGAAATAAAATTGTATCTTAAATTCTGATTAATCTCTTTGCTAATAGCAAATTTAACCAAACCTAATATACCAGGTGGCTTTTGATTAAAGTGAAATCATATCCACTGGCGTAGGTTAGTACGTTGGCCGAAATCTATACGTTTATTTAGCTAGTCCCTCTTTCTCTGATTGTTCAACAGGAACATTAAACTGCGGTATGCGTCCAATAAAACCGTCAGCGGTAATAAGTCGTAGAAAAAACTTCGGAAGTAAAAGGGAACGGAGTATCAAATCAGGCAGTAACTGCGCTTAAAGGCAAAACTAATTTATGTGCTAATGAAAAGAATCAAACTTTTAGTATTTATAGGGATAATAGGTTGGATTTCTTATATCTTATTAAGGACAATAATAGAAAATGCGCTATTAATAAATGGGGGTAAATGTATTGCCGCGGTTTTAATAAATGAACAAAATAGGGTAAGGTCTCATAGGGCCACTCTTTTATATGAGTTCAAATATAATGGCAATTCATACAAGGGTAATTCGCTCGAAGAAAACCTGACAAAAGTTGGAGACAGTATTTGTGTGATTTACCTTGAGTCTTTTCCCGGTATCAATAGGCCCGTGAAATATTTCAATAAAAAGACGATAATATGCAGCTGCAGATAAATTTATCAACATCTCCTGGTGAAACAAACGCAGTATTATCCCTTTGGACTCCCGATGGCAGCGAGCAGTCCGAGAGCTCCGAAGACGGGTTTTGTTGAGAATAAATTTAAGTTTAATAAAGAATCTGAATTACGGAACATGGAGAGTTCTGATGACTCGAGACTTAAGATATATGAGAATTCTGATGACATTAAAAATCCTTTTACACATCTGTGGGGCGTATATTAAACTTTACTCTAAATTTTAGACATGAAAAGAAAATATAAAATACTTATTTCTATAGGCTTTTTTCTTTTGTTACCCGGTTTTTTTTCCATTTATGTTAATATACCATATCACAGAGTAATATATATAGATAACTTTTTGCTGAATCTGGTATTATTCTTCTTTTGGTATATTGAGCCAGTTATCGGAATAGTTTTATTAATCGCTTTAAGGAAAAGGAAAGAGAAATACATTGGCTTGTTATTTTTATTAATATGGATTTTTGCAGCTGGTTTAGAGGCATATTGGTACCAGCATTAGATTCAAAATATAATTAAGTAACTAGTATCTCAAAAGGGTCTAACTGAGTTTTTGATTTATTCAATTCGAACTTCACTTTTCTTATTAGAAAAGTTACCAGTCAGGTACTAATTTTTTGCAAACCTGCGTCCATAGCCTGGTATTACTTTTTGTATTGAAAAGTGCTCGAAGTGATTATTTGCGCATGGGATTGAAAGTCGATATAGTTTTGTTTTCACGCTATAGTAATTACTACGTTTCCCTTTTTGTGTCCTCTTTCCACATAGCGATGAGCCTCAGCAATTTCTTCCAACGGATACTTCCTGTCTATGACTGATTTTAGCTGACCTGCTTCAATAAGTTCTTTAATGAATATCAAATCTTCTTTTTTTTCGCTTACTGCTCCGGATATAAATTTCCTGCCACTTGTTATTGAACTCCCTAGCCCCTGAATCATCTGTGACATGCCGGCGGGTCCTAATATCAGGAATCCTTTTTTCTTTAGCGATCTTACACAACCTGAAATCGAACTCTTGCCTATTGTGTCATAAATCACGTCGTAGGTATCAGCACTTTTGGTAAAATCATCCACAGTATAATCAATTACCTTATGGGCTCCCAGTGTTTTTACCATTTCCACTTTCGTGGTGCTGCATACACCCGTAACTTCTGCCCCAAAGTATTTGGCAAGCTGTACCGGAGCAGTACCTACGGCTGCGGTACTTCGCCCGGAGATTAGTCGGGACTTTTATCGTACAACCAGGCATCTTAAATCTTACTTTTGATAGTAAGCGGCATGGACTATTGAATGATCGCCGGATAGTATTAAACGATAAATTATAAATATGAAAAAGATTCAACAACTTTTTGTTCTTGTAACCGGCATATGTTTGTTTGTGAACTGCAATTATATTCAGGCACAATCTGCAAAAATAGATTATGAAAAAGCCAGACAATACATTACAGAATCTGAAAAACAATGGGCTGAAGCGGTGGCGTCCGGCGACTCTACTGCCGTTCAGAGAATTTTAGCTGATGACTTTATTGGCGTGGATACAAAAGGTTTTCAGTACAACAAAGCCCATGAAGTTCATAATACGCCCGAGGGTCCAAAATACTTTAAGTCAAATCACCTCAATACTATAAAGATTCGTTTCTACGACGACATGGCCGTGGCGCAGGGCGATGAAATATGGGTTCGCTATTCCGGACAACCGCTTACAGGTCGTTTTGTCTGGACAGACACATGGCTGCTTCGAAATGATAAGTGGCAAATTGTTGCTGCCGAAGATCTGATTGCACCGGTAAAATGATGTAAAATGTGCCCAAATCGTTTCACGGACCTCATTGATCCCTCCCGGATGCTGTCTGTAATCGCCAATCACTATCGTATTTTAACGATCCCTTCTGCTACTCTCGGAAATTTGGTGAATACCAGTGGATCATGTCCCGGGATAATTAATGAAACATTGGGTTGTAAAACTCTCATTCTTTTCAATTGATTCAAATAAGCGATTGGATCAAATAAGTAGTGGGTTATTGGTATTAAGTTTTCAAGGTTATAATAAAACCAGCTATTATCCGAAGCAATAATTACATTATCCGTTTTTGTATTCACCAGCAGGTATTGCGATTCCCATGTGTGTCTCGATCCGATGAAGGCCCGGATGCCCGGATATATTTCAATACTATCACCTTTGATCAGCGTTAGTTTCCCTTCAAGATTTTTATTGACTATATTTTTCACATCTTCTTTATAAAAACCTTCATTAAAACCATTTTTCTGCCATGCCGCCCCTACAAAATAGTCATAGTCGTCCTTTTGCATCCAGATCTGTGCAGATGGAAATAAATTAACACCCCCTACGTGGTCTTCATGCGGATGAGTTATGATAATGTCAGTAATATCTTCTGGCTTTATGTTTATTCTTAACAATGCACTATCAGGCCTGATATAAATACTGTCCCAGTCTTTATTGTAATCGTTCAGCGGGTAACCTGCATCCACCAAAATATGTTTCCCGTTACCTACCAGTAACCAAAACATATCACATAACTGAATACTGTCTTTTTCAGATGCGCCGGCTGCCGCGAATGAGAGTGATATACGACCCTTCTCTGTAGCAAACCGAATAGCAAATACTTCGTATTTATTTGAATTTTGAGCATATGAATTAATCTGAATGAAAAGCAGAATGAAAAGTATCTGAATATATTTCACGAGTGATAATTTTAATTTTGCTGGTAGTGGAAGACAATATTACCTGCGAATCTAAATCGTTTATAAGTGAGAAGCATGAAAAATGTTTTTCTCATTTTTGGATCGGTTATATTGTTGCTTTCCGGGTATCCATAGTCAGGTTTTCTTGTTATCAATGAATTCAACAAATCCCTGACAAACGCCTTGCAGAAATTCTTCAGGAACCGGGTGTACGCTCATGAACTTCTCGATGAGCCACTCACCTTCGGGCGTTTCGGCTACCTGGATCGTTCCCTCCACAATACTTTGAATATTGGGGAAGGCAAGCCGGTACCTTCTGAAACTATTGGCATCCGGCAGGCATTCCGCCATTGCCTCATATTGCTGTTCACAATAAGTGAAAGAGAAAGGTTCTCGCTGCATAAGGTATAATTTTAGGATATCCGATTCAAATACAATGCCCGGCTGTTGGGAAATTGGGAGGAACCATGAAAAAAAGAGGGTTCTGCTTAGATGGGATTTCCGGATTTTAAAGTTAATCGCGAATTTCTTATCTTTTAATGCTCAATCAAATGAGATGTAAATATTTGCTTAAATGAAATTTGTTCTGCTATTCATTGGTTTGGTTGGAGGAATAACGACAGGCATCTATGGTCAGAAAACGAACATAGACAGCCTGATAAACAGAGCAGAGAAATACCCGAATGATACGTCCGCGCTGAAACACATACTTCAATATTCTTTTGAAGTCGCATTTTACGACCCCGCTGCGGCTTTACGACTCAACCTGAAAGTGATAGATGTGACCAGGCAAATGCATTATCCTGAAATAGAAGCAGAAGCTTTAAATTTTTGTGCAGAAGATTATCACTATTTGGGAAATTATGCGGATGCATTGAAAATGCAATTTGAAGCGTTGCAGATCAACAGACAATTGAAAGACTTAGCTGGAGAGGGAGTAACACTAGGCCTCATAGGAATTCTTTACAATGAACTTGCCGAATACAGGCATGCACTCGGCTATCTGATACCTGCCGATTCCATTTATCAGGGAATTCCGGCAATATATGGCTGCTTTGTTCTTGCCAATATAGGCGATGCCTATGATTCCCTGCACATGACTGACTCGGCCTTGTATTATATACGGGAAGCTTATTACAAATTAGCTGATAGGGACCAGATGCATTTACTATCATTTGTCCTATGGCATATGGGAAGCATCTATGCGCAGTTTGGCAAAAATGATTCCGCGTTATATTTTTATAACAGAGCCGTTTCAAATAGCCGAAAATCTGACGACCGGTTAGATTTGGGGATGTCACTGAATAAAATCGCAAAGCTGTACAGTACGCGCGGCATGTATGATTCGGGTATATATTATGCCCAACAGGCTTTTACAACAGCACAAAGTATACCTTCAAAATTACATATACTGAACGCAAGTAATTTACTGGTGGTTCTCTATGACAAAGTGCACAAGCCCGATAGTATTCTATATTATCTTCAGACGGTTCAGGCTATGAAAGATAGCTTGTATGGTCCCGATAAATATCACAAATTACAGGTCCTGCTACTGGATGAGCAACAACGTCAAAATTTAGTCAGACAACAGGAGCAGGAATACAGGAACCGGATAAAGTATATTTTATTAATAGCAGCCCTGGTCATATTCTCACTTATTGCATTTATACTTCTGAGAGCTTACCGGTTGAAGCAAAAGGCAAACAATCTATTGCAACAACAAAAATTAAAAATAGAGGCAACACTCAC
This sequence comes from Bacteroidota bacterium, assembly GCA_013286315.1. GTDB lineage: Bacteria > Bacteroidota > Bacteroidia > Chitinophagales > Chitinophagaceae > Puia. The sequence continues at coordinate 9,940 of JABDFX010000060.1, forward strand.
CGAGCTCAGATCCACCCAATCCCAACTTATCCAATCCGAAAAAATGGCTTCTCTCGGGGAACTAACTGCAGGCATTGCGCATGAGATACAGAACCCGTTAAATTTTATAAACAACTTCTCTGAAGTGAATGTCGAACTAATTGAAGACATGAGAGAAGAATTTAAAGCAGGAAATCAAAAGGACGGATTGACGATTGCTGATAATATTGCTGAGAACGAGCATAAAATAAACCATCATGGCAAAAGGGCGGATGCGATAGTAAAAGGCATGCTGCAGCATTCCAGGTCCAGCACTGGTGCAAAAGAGCCGACAGATATAAATGCCCTGGCAGATGAATATCTAAAGCTTTCTTACCATGGTCTTCGTGCAAGGGAGAAATTATTCAATGCAGCGATGAAAACAGATTATGATCGGTCAATAGGTAACATCGATATCATCCCCCAGGACATCGGTAGGGTCCTTCTGAACCTATACAACAATGCTTTCTATGCTGTTTCCGAAAAGAAGAAACATCAACCTGAAAGTTATGAGCCAGCTGTTTCAGTGAGTACTCTCAAAACGGGTAATAATGTGGAAATCCGGGTCAGGGACAATGGCAACGGTATCCCTCAAAAGGTGAAGGATAAGATATTTCAGCCCTTCTTCACCACCAAACCGGCTGGTCAGGGTACTGGCTTAGGATTATCTATGAGCTATGATATTATTAGAGCTCACGGAGGCGAATTGAAAGTGGAATCGAAAGAGGGCGAAGGGGCTGAATTTGTGATTCTACTACCAGTAGCTTAGAGGTTTTAGGCTCAAATTGAGTTTTGGGCGCTTAGGCTTCTTCAAGAATCAACAATATTTATAATAATGGAAAAATTCAAATCCGAAAACGATCGGCGAAAATGTTTCTTTTTTTATGAATTTAACTTCGAAAATGGCAATTGAATGAAAACGACAACAATACTCCTGTCAACAATCATTTGTCCTAAATGTGGATTTCATAAAGATGAAAAAATGCCTGCTGATGCTTGTCAATACTTTTATAAGTGTACAAACTGTGAAACAATTTTGAAACCAAAACCTGGTGATTGCTGTGTATTTTGCAGCTATGGTACGGTTAATTGTCCATCAATTCAGGAAAACAAAGGCTGCAGTAAATAAGGTAACCAAATAACTTGTCGCCATCCTCCGCAAGGGATATTTTGAAAAAGCTCATTCATAAGAAAGAGGACATTCTGTATTCTGCTATTTCTTCCATGGATTACCAATAAAAGAACCCACTCTCATTCTGATATTTGGATAAAATTCCCATTTTAAGATTATTCCCTCTGAATCAGGAAACTTTCTTGCAAAAATATTCGTGAAGGATAAATTTTTTGGCCTGCGTTGTACCCTTATTATCAAGGCGTTATCGGGGCCGGATTAGAACATGTCATTTCTGGCTCTACAAAATTTGAAATGGCAGAGTAGTTGCAAATCAGTATGTGCAAAAGACGTGAAGTGCATATTATGAACAAATTTAACCTCGTGAAAAAGATTACTAGTGTAGCCCTCCTCCTGATTAGTATTTATGCAAAAGCAGGCTCCTGCTCCACTAACGGAACTGGAAACTGGGAAACGCCGGGCACCTGGAGTTGTGGACATAGCCCAAATACAGGCGATAATGTGACGATTGGCGCCGGATTTATAGTTACGGTAAATGCAAATAACCTGGCCAATATTGGTAACCTCGATATTTTCGGAACACTGATGTTCACGAATGGTTCAAAAATAAATTTGGCAGCGAATTCTCTGGTGAATATTTATTCGGGAGGCGCTATCACCGGGGGCAATGGTGGGGCCAAACTTGTTTTTCCTTCCGCTTCGTATTCAGGCCCATTTTCTACAACCGGTCCGTACTATTTTAGTAATAATGGATCAGGTTCCGGATTATTGCCTTTGACTTTGGTTTCTTTTTATGGTTCACAGAAAAATCAGGATGTCATTCTTTACTGGAGAACAGAAAACGAAGAGAATATAAATTCCTTCGGGATCGAATCGAGCGGGAACGGGAATGCTGACTGGCAGCCTTTAGAAACAATACCTTCGATGTCAGTCGACGCCAGCGGTTATTCATATAGTTTCACCGATCACACTAAAATGAGCGGAGACCGGTTTTATCGCCTGAAAATCGTCGACAGGGACGGGAAATATACTTATAGTAAAGTCTTGTTTATTACTTCCGCTCAAACAGGAACAATCTCCGTAACGCCTACATTAGTTAATGGTTCAATGAATGTCACTTTGCCAGCATCGGGTCAGACCCAGGTTTCCATTTACAATACCTCCGGCCTGCTGGTTAAAACTTCAATCACCGAAAGTGAAGTATTCAACATGGATGTTTCAAGGCTGACCAGGGGTGAATATTTCTTACAGGTTTTTCAGGGAAAGAACTCCTATGTTACAAAATTTATCAAGCAATAATCTTTTTTACCGGACTTGATGAAAGCTCGCCGTTATATGGCTTTTGATCCCACAGATATTTAGTACCAGCCCGTCAAGAGCAACACCATATCCATTTTATAAAGTATCGTTATCTCAGACTCCGGGTCTCAATTTTGGAGTATACCTTTATGCGGAAATTTTAATTATCCTCCCATAATGAGTACACAATCCTTAAAATTTGAAGTGTCGCCTGCGGTAGGTCAGGTTTCAGCCAAATATATAGTTCCCGACAAACCGAAATGCATCTTTACGCTGGCACATGGAGCAGGGGCGGGTATGGACCATTCATTTATGGAAACGCTGTCAGAATCTCTTTCAAAAGTTGGGATCGCTACTTTACGTTTTAATTTTCCCTTTGCCGAACACAAAAAATTCAGACCTGATACTCCGGCCATTGCTCACCTGACGATAGAAGCGGCGATTAAGAAAGCACGTGAATTAAATCCCAAACTGCCGCTATTTGCTTCCGGCAAATCTTTCGGAGGAAGAATGAGCTCACAATACCTGGCAGCCCATCCGGATAGTTCCGTGAAAGGCATTATTTTCTATGGTTTTCCACTTCATCCTTCCGGTAAGCCTTCCACCGAGCGCGCGGACCATCTGAAAGAGTTGAAAATACCCATGCTTTTTTTGCAGGGCTCTAAAGACACGCTGGCCGACTGGGCACTCATTAAAAAAGTATGCGAATCTTTGCGGAAAGCCACCCTGGTAAAACTGGAAGGAGCAGATCATTCTTTTAAGGCAGGCAAAAATGATGTGATGTCATTATTGGTAAATGAAACAAAGAAATGGGTGGAGAAAATACTTAAGTAGTTCCCCCGACGCATTCATCATTCGTTCCTCAATGAGTTCACCGGATTTCTCGTAGCCGCTTTAACAGATTGCCAGGCCATCGTTGCCAGGGCAATCGTGAGGGAGATCATACCTGCCTGAATGAATACCAGCGGACCAATCGTGATTCGGTAAGCAAAGCCTTGCAGCCATTGATTCATCGCCCATAAACAGAGAGGGGTGGCAATCACCATAGCAATCACGATGAGTTTTATAAAATCCTTTGACAGGAGCAGCACGATACCGCTGATCGACGAACCCAGCACTTTTCGAACACCTATTTCTTTTACACGTTGCTGCGCCATGAAGGTCGATAAGCCAAATAAGCCAAGACAGGCGATACAAATCGCCAGGTATGAAAAAAAGGTGAAGAGTTGCCCGAAATGTTGGTCCGCCTCATATTGCGCACTGAAGGATTCATCCAGAAAATGATACATAAACGGACGTTGCGGGGCGACTTTGTCCCAGGTTTTCCTAAGGCGCGTAAGAGTGGCCTGCACATCATTGCCTTTTATGGAAACGGCTATCCGGTTAAGATTATAAGGATATCCATATCGTAAAGTCAGTGGTTCTACAGCCTGGTGAAGTGAACGGAAATTGAAATCTTTGACAACTCCGATTACTGTTCCTGTTCTTCCCCACTGGGAGAATTTTTTGCCTACAGCATCTGCAGGTTTTGTGTATCCGTACAACTTTGCAGCGGCTTCATTGATGACCATGGATTGCGCACTGTCCGTCACGTAAGCGCGTGAATAATTTCTGCCCGCCACCAGGGGAATATGAAATACAGGAATGAAGTCAAAATCAATTTCATAAATAAAAGGTCCCTGATGTTGCATTTGTCGATCGGGTCCCTCGATCTGCGTGCCCGCATTGGGAAGAAACTCACCAGGCACCGCACGGGCAGCAGCTACGGAAACAACACCCGGCTGATCAGCAAGGGATTTTTTAATGGATTCAATATTCTCCTGTACTTTACCATCCCCTTCAAAATTTACGATCACGATTTGGTTCTTCTGAAATCCAAGATCATGACGATTCAGATATTTCAACTGGCTGTAAACAATAATGGTCCCGGCAATCAATGCGATGGACAAGGTAAACTGAAAAACGACCAGGGCTTTGCGAAGGGATATGCCTTCGCGCGAAGGATTGAATTTTCCTTTCAATACCGTAATTGCTTTGAATCCTGAGAGAAACGATGCGGGATATATCCCGGCCAGGATTCCGACTACAACTGCAAAGACCAATATGTAAATCCACATCATGGGAGTAAAGAAGTGGGAATACGAGAGATCCTTCCCAGATAAAGTTCCGATCAATGAAATTCCCGGACGTGCGAGGATAAGGGCGATCGTCGCAGCGGCAAGCGACATCAGGATGGACTCAATAAGAAATTGCCACATCAGGCTTCGGGGCCTCACACCCAATACTTTCCGGACGCCTACTTCTTTTGCTCTTTCCAGTGAGCGGGCAGTGGACAGGTTCATAAAATTAATACAGGCGATAAGCATGATGAAAACGGCAATGCAGGAAAACAAAATCACATTGAGCCGGCTTCCGGTGGGTCCCGGTTGTCTGATCGCTGCCGAATGCAGGTAGGCATCGGTCATTTTTTCAAAAGAGATTGCGTAACCTTTGTCATTCGGGTTATGCTTTTTTACGAAGGCTGCACTTTGCGCCTGCATTGCCTGGATATTCGTGTTTTCCTTTAAGAGCAGGTAAGTGTAGAAATCCACATAGCCCCACTCATCAAAAATGTCCGATCTATATTTTCTTTCTGTGGACATGGAGATCAGTCCGTTGAAATTGATTTGTGAATTGGGTGGAACATCTTCCATCACACCGGTGATCAGGAAATTGTCTCCGTTGTCCACGCGCAGCGATTGACCAACAGGATTGGTGTCGCCAAAGAATTTTTCTGAAACGGTTTTGGTAAGTACGATACTATTGGGGGCCGTTAAAGCAGTTTGAGGATCTCCGAATATCATTTTCCAGCTGAACACTGAAAATGCGGTTGAATCCATAAAGACGATGTTATCCTGCTGAAATCGTTTTTCACCGTGTTGGAGCAACAGGCTGGAAGGACTCATGAACCGCACCATTTTTTCAATTTGCGGAAAATCGGCCTGGAGTGCAGGACCGACAGGCGCGTTACCCCAGACCCAATACTCTTCAGGTGTCGGAGCCCCGGGATTTACCCCTTCCTGAACAGAACGGAAGGATTGCAGAACCCGGTATATACGATCCTTTTTGGTATGGTATTGATCGTACGACAGCTCATTTTTAATGTATAAAGTAATGAGAATGCAACAGGCCATCCCAACGGCCAACCCGGCGATATTGATAAAACTGTAAAATTTCCGTTTTACCAGGTTGCGCCACGCGATCTGAAAAAAGTGATGGATCATGGTTAACTGAGTGAGTGCGGGAAAAAGAACAAAAGGCATGCCGTTCGGATTTTGCGCTGAAATGAATAAAAACGGTTCATCCGGATGTTCAAAATCGGACAATAGCTATACGTTAGTAGTACAGTGCTCAACACCAAATGAATAGTGCTAAACAACAATCAATCACTTCACGAGACAATTAAATAATCATTTTGCAATTTTTCTTGTATAAATTACCAGTGATCTAAAAATGGATTTTTACATGAACCCTGAATGATCAATATGGAGTTTTAAGTTTCAAAAGATTTAGCAATGATTCAAATAAATTCAACCCTGAGACCATCCGACCTGGCCGCCAAACTCAACAGGTTCTGGCAGCTGTCAGGAGAAAAAATTTACCTGATTGAAAATAAGTATGATGTTTCAAAGGGTTCACCGGTTTTTACAAGGCAGGGGAAGTATACAGCCAGGGGGTGGACAGAATGGACGCAGGGATTTCTATATGGATCAATGATTCTTCAATATGATGCAACGGGTGAAAAAACTTTCCTTGAGATGGGGCGCAGGAAAACAGTTGAAGTCATGGCGCCGCATATCAGTCATATGGGTGTGCATGATCACGGATTTAACAACGTGAGCACTTATGGCAATCTGCTGCGTTTAATGAAAGAAGGTAAAATCGCATTCAATGAATGGGAAGAAGATTTTTATTCACTGGCATTAAAAATATCGGGGGCCATTCAGGCCAGCCGATGGACAATCATTAAAAGCGGCGGTTTTATTTATTCTTTTAATGGCCCTCACTCACTTTTTGTTGACACGCTCCGTTCCTGCCGTTCACTTATTCTTAGTCATTGTTTGGGGCACACCCTGCATTCGGAAGGCGATCAGCCAATCAGTTTATTGGAACGTGCTGTTGAACATATGAAAGCGACAGCAAATTATTCAATATTTTATGGTGAGGGCCGTGATGTATATGACGTTTGGGGGCGAACAGCACACGAGAGTATTTTCAATGTAAATGATGGAAATTTTCGTTGTCCGAATACACAGCAGGGGTACTCAGGATTTACGACATGGACAAGAGGCCTTGCATGGGCCATGTGTGGATTCGCTGAAGAAATTGAATGGTTAGATTCTGTTAAAGAGGCAGGCACCAACGGCCTGAATATAAAGAAAGATGTTTTGCCTTTTATGATAAAAGCAGCCCGGGCTGTCTGTGATTTCTACATTGACAACTGCCCGGTGGATGGGGTGCCCTATTGGGATACCGGGGCGCCGGATCTTTATAAGATGGGGGATTATTTAAATAAACCAGCTGATCCGTTTAATGATTTTGAACCGGTTGACAGCTCGGCGGCACCGATTGCAGCACAGGGATTGTTGAGACTCGGCAGGCATCTTCAACAAAATGGGGAGAAAGAGCAAGGCGATCGTTATTGGCAGGCAGGACTTACTGTATTAAATATCATTTTTGATGAGCCCTATTTAAGCACCGGTCAAACGCATCAGGGTTTGTTGCTGCATTCTGTTTATCATCGGCCCAATGGATGGGATTACATTCCTTCGGGAAGTAAAATCCCCCATGGAGAATCTAGTATGTGGGGAGACTATCACGCACGTGAAGTGGCCCTTTATATTCAACGGGTAATCAATAACGAAACATATCATACTTTTTTCAACATCTCATGAATTCTACAGACGAAAAAGACATTTCCAAATTGTGCATTCATACTATTACGACCAAACCCTGGAAAATAGAAGAAGCTGCTCAGCATTTTTCGGCCGCTGGTGTAAAGGGGATTTCAGTCTGGCGTGATGCACTGGAAGGAAGAAATGTCAAACAAACTGGCAAAGTGCTTCTCGAGCATGATTTAAGTATCGTGTCACTTTGCAGAGGAGGATTTTTTCCGTCTAAGGATTTAAATAAAAGAAAATCGGCCATTGATGATAACCGGAGGGCCATTGATGAAGCTGCTGAACTGGGAGCTCCGCTGCTGGTACTTGTATGTGGTGCTGATCCTTCCCAAAGTCTGCGGGATTCAGGGAAACAGATTCAGGATGGTATCGGCGAGATAATTCCTTACGCATCATCAGCCGGAATCAGGCTGGCCATTGAGCCGCTGCATCCAATGTATGCTGACACACGTTCGGCAATCAATACGATGAAACAAGCCAATGATATGGCTGAAGAATTAAATTCTCCCTGGGTGGGTGTTGCTGTTGATGTGTATCATGTTTGGTGGGATCCGTTCCTTGAAAAAGAAATAAAGCGCTGCGGAGAAAACGGTCACCTCATGGCATTCCATATCTGTGACTGGAAAGTACCCACTGCGGATATGCTGCTGGATCGCGGTTTGATGGGTGAAGGTTGCATTCCTGTTAGGCAAATCAGATCATGGGTGGAGACCGCCGGGTTTACCGGTTTTCATGAGGTTGAAATCTTTTCTACAACGCACTGGAAAGAAAACCAATCTGAGTATCTTCGGAAGATCATTAAAGCATATAAAGATCATTCTTAAAAACAGGGCTGATAATAGTTAAACCATGACAGAGCATAAAATAGGTGTCATTATGAACGGCGTCACGGGACGCATGGGAACTAATCAGCATTTAATGCGGTCTATAGCAGAAATAATAAAACAGGGTGGTGTAAGAGTAGGTCCCGGTGAAACCATCATGCCTGATCCGATATTGATCGGTCGTGATGAAAATAAATTAAAAAAACTTTGCCTGATGTCCGGAGTAAAAAAAATGAGCACCGATCTGGATCAGGCGCTGGCCGATCCGGATAATGTTATTTACTTCGATGCACAAATTACCGGAAAACGGGCGGAAGGAATCCGGAAAGCTGTGATGGCTGGAAAACATATTTATTGTGAAAAACCCATAGCAACGGACACGGACAAGGCTATGGAATTGTACCGGCTGTGTAAAGAGCATCATATAAAAAACGGTGTTGTACAGGATAAACTATGGCTTCCAGGTATTTTAAAAATAAAGCGCCTGATTCAGCAGGGATTTTTCGGTAGAATCCTGTCTGTGCGGGGGGAGTTTGGATATTGGGTTTTTGAAGGCGATTCTATTCCTGCGCAAAGACCATCATGGAACTATCGTAAAGAAGATGACGGAGGTATTATAATGGATATGCTTTGTCACTGGCGTTACCTGCTCGACAATGTGTTTGGTAAAGTAAAAGCGGTTTCATGCCTGGGCGCAACACATATCCCGGAAAGAGTTGATGAACAAGGAAAGCGATATAAAAGTACCGCCGACGATTCGGCCTATGCAACATTCGAACTGGAGGGTGGCATTATTGCCCAGTTTAATTCTTCCTGGACCGTGAGAGTAAGACGGGATGATTTATTAACACT
>JABDFX010000061.1 GCA_013286315.1 Bacteroidota bacterium
CGGTTGATCACCGATTCTATTCTCCGGAAGATTTCAGGCATCTGATCCAAAGCCACGGGTTTGTTGATAAAATCTACGGCGCCACGCGTGAGGCTTTCTTTTTTTGCTTCGAACGAGGACATGATATGTACGGGTATATGCCGTGTAGCTGAATCTTTTTTTAATACTTCCATCACCTCCCATCCATTTTTAACCGGCAACTGGATATCCAGTAAGATACCCAGCGGATTATAGGTTTTTGCCAGTTGAATACCTTCATCGCCCCGCACAGCCACGATGGCTTTATAATGCTGGCTCCGCGTATAATTTAAAAGGGCCGTTGCAAAATGCGTATCATCCTCTATGATCAATATGATTTTATCACCGGGCAATATATCCTCCCGGTCATCCGGAATACCTTTCGGTATTTCAGTAAGGGTAAGTTTGCTAACCGGACGTTCATGTTCTTTTGGCTTGATCGACAAAGGGGTTGTGGCAGCAGGAGTGATAACCCGGCTTTGTTCCTGTTGAATGGCCTGGCTGACGGTGATGTGCGTAATATTTTCTCACTTACAAAAATTCTTGAACAACATAAAATGAAAATCATTCCTGCGATTGATGGGAAAGAGGCGCTGGAAAAAATGAATACCCATCCGGAGGTCAATATTGTTTTGATGGATATGATGATGCCGGAAATGGACGGCTTTGAAAGTATCCTAAAAATCAGGCAGATACCCGCTTTTAAGAACATTCCGATCATCGCGATCACGGCAAAAGCAATGGCAGGCGACCGGGAGAAATGTATACAGGCAGGAGCATCCGATTATATTTCAAAACCTGTCGATATGGATCAACTGATATCCCTGCTGCGCATCTGGTTATACGAAAAATAAAGAGGAATGTCCCTTCAGGATGTAGAATTACAACTTTTGTTAAACGACATGATTGACCGGTATGGTTACGATTTTACCGGTTATTCAGAGGCATCCCTGAAGCGACGGATTGAAAATTTCATGATCAAAGACCATATACCGGATATTTCGATGCTTCGTTCCCTGATCTTTAAAAACCCTGACTATTTCAGGTGGCTGGTGGAAGAAATAACGGTAAATGTTACCGAAATGCTCCGGGATCCCCTTTTCTATAAGACGATTCGGGAAGAAGTATTGCCGGCACTCGCCACCTATCCCTTTATTCGGATCTGGCATGCGGGATGTTCCACCGGAGAGGAAGTTTATTCCATGGCGATCCTGCTAAAGGAAGCCGGGATCCTGCATAAGTCCCGGCTATATGCAACAGATATCAATCCGCAGGTGATCGAGAAAGCAAAGAGTGGAATTTTCCCTGCCAGCCAGATGCGGAAGTATTCTGAAAATTATATTCAGTCTGGCGGGAACAACGATTTCTCCTCTTATTATTCCTCAAATTATAATTTGGCAAAATTCGACAAGAGCCTTTCTGAGAAAATGATTTTTGCAACACATAACCTGGTAGCAGACTCATCCTTCAATGAGTTTCAGCTCATAATTTGCAGAAATACACTTATCTATTTTGATAAGAAACTACAGTCCCGTGTGCTGGAACTTTTTGACCATAGTTTGGACATGCTGGGCTTTCTGGGGCTGGGTACAAAGGAATCACTGCGGTTTTCAGGCATAGAATCAAAATTCAAACAAATTGTGCCCGGACAAAAAATATGGCGAAAGCAGAAGTAAATAAAGGAAACCTGGTTGTAATTGGCGGCTCCTCCGGCAGCCTGCAGGTTATAATATATATACTGGGTCGTCTTCCCAATGATTATCCTATACCAGTACTATTAATAATTCATCGGGCATATTCAATTGATTCCATGCTGCTGGATCTGCTCGTATTAAAATCAAATATTAAGGTGTGCGAAGTGGAAGAAAAGGAGAAAATCGTTCCTTCCTGTGTTTACCTGGCACCGGCAGATTATCATGTGCTGATCGAAAAAGATGAAACCTTTACATTGGATTATTCTGAAAAATTAAATTTCAGCCGGCCAAGTATTGATGTGAGTTTTATATCGGCTGCCGAAGCATACGGCAAAAACCTGACTGGTATTTTATTATCTGGTGCCAATGAAGACGGAGCCGAGGGCTTAAAAGAAATCAAAGAACAGGGCGGCCATACGATTATCCAGCACCCCGATGAGGCAGTTGTCAATTATATGCCCCTGCAGGCAAGTTATAAATCTGAGATCGATGAAGTATTGGATTCGGAAGGAATTGCACGTTACCTGATTTCACTGATTCCCGCCTGACGATGCACCGCGACTGCCCTGGAGACGGATGCTTCCAGTTCTTCAATTTCAAATGGTTTTTGCAGATAGAATTCTGCACCGGCTTCCAGGGCCAGATCTTCCACCCGGTCGTTGGCGCTGAAGAAAATAACTGGTATCGATTTTAATTCCGGATTATTTTTTAACAATTGCGTTGCCTTCACACCGCCAACGTCTGGAATCCAGTTGTCCATCAAAATAACATTGGGCGAGAATGACTTCACTTCCTGAACGATATCGCTGCATTTATTTAAGGCAACTACAATATAATTCTTTGATTTTAAAACAATACTGCACACCTCGAGCAAATCAGTATCATCGTCAAATATCATTACCCGGCCTGGCATTCGTAAAATTTTAGATTGTTCCCTGCGGACGCAAAAATAATAACAAATCCCACATTTCTTACCTTTGTTGAACATAATCAATACCCCATAAATGGAAGGGATGAAAAGAACGGTTATCCTGTTAAGTCTGGCCCTTTGTTATTTCTCTGCTTCTATCGCGCAAACCACCTATCATTCAGCCATCGGGCTAAGGATTGGGACAGGCTATTATGACTTGTTCTCCGCCTCTTATAAAACGTTTATATCTGAAAGTGCCAGTGCCATTGAGCTCAATTTCGGTATAAAGCCGTCTAGCAACTATAGCTCAGGGTGTTGCGTGCTGAATGACAACCCCAATACCATGATCTCTTTTTCAGCTTCTTACCAGTATCATGTCCCTATTACGGCATTGCCGGGGCTCCAGTGGTTTATTGGAGGAGGACTTACCCTGACCAATACTTTTTCTGATAACAGCAGCTATCGCGGTATTGGTTTTGGACTTTTTCCGACTGGTGGGGCAGATTATAAATTTGCGAAGATTCCGCTGGCTGTATCCGTAGATATCAGGCCAACGCTTAGGGTGTTTTCTCCTGCTTATTACAATTATGATAATTTTTATTTTCCTGACTTCGGTTTTTCCGGTCGATACATTTTACGCTGAAAGCCTAAGGCATAAAGCTTAAGGCCTCCGTCAACTGTCAACTTAAACCAATTAACAATTAACAATTCACAATTTACAATTAGTCAGGATCAGTTTGAAATATTGAAAGTCTGCATAATAGTGCCTACCTATAATAATGCAAAAACTCTGGCTCCTTTACTGGAAAACCTGCAGAAATTCAATGCATATATTATCGTAGTCAATGACGGGTCCACCGATGAAACACAAATCATCCTGGATCATTTTACCGGAATACATTCCATATCATACTCACCGAATATAGGCAAAGGCATTGCGCTCAGGCATGGCTTCAGGGCCGCCGTCAGCAAGGGATATCAGTATGCTATTTCGATCGATTCAGACGGGCAACATTTTGCCAAAGACATTCCTGCCTTTCTCGATTGCCTGAAAAAAAATCCCGGCACACTGATCGTTGGCGCCCGCAATATGGATCAGTCATCCGTGCCGGGGAAAAGCAGTTTCGGGTACCGGTTCTCAAATTTCTGGTTCAGGGTGGAAACAGGCATCAAATTACCGGATACGCAATCCGGTTTTCGCCTTTATCCGGTTGAGCGACTGCAGTCCATGACCTTTTTTACACAACGGTTTGAATTTGAAATCGAAGTAATCGTTCGCTCAGCCTGGAATGGCATTCCCGTAACCTCCGTGCCGGTTTCCGTTTACTATGCACCTCCGGGCGAAAGGGTTTCACATTTCAGGCCCTTTATCGATTTCACCAGGATCAGTATCCTTAACACATTGCTGGTTTTTATCAGTTTTCTTTATATCAGACCGAGGGATTTGTTAAGGAGGCTGTTCCTGAAACAAAAATGGAAAGAGGTATTTATTGATGAACTTTTTGATCCTTCCCAAAGTAATCTCCGAAAGTCTGTATCTGTGGCATTTGGTATTTTTATGGGCATTTTACCCATCTGGGGTTTTCAATTGATATCAGCTATATTTTTTGCCGTTCTGTTACGGCTCAACAAAGGATTGGTTATTGTTTTTGCCAACATCAGCATACCGCCCATGATCCCGCTGATCATATATTCCAGTTACCGGTTTGGGGCATTTTGGATGCCTCCAAATGCCCCTGTGATTTCCCTTACGAAAACACTTACTTTATCAGCGATCCGTTATAACTTCAAACAATACCTGGCCGGCAGCATCAGCCTGGCGATAACAGCCGGTTTGGTCGCCGGATTGATCACTTATCTTTTGCTCCAATTATTCAGCAAAAAAAAAATCAGGCAGTCGTTTAATAATGGCGAACCTATTTCTTAATATCTATTCATATTTCGCTTCTCACCGGAAAATATTTTTCACGGTATTTATAGCACTATTCGCGGTCACCGGATATTTTTCACTGAAAATCAAACCGGAAGAAGATATTTCTAAAATTTTACCTAAAGACCGGCAGACAGAAAAGCTGAATCAGATTTTACAAAATGCCCGCTTCGCTGATAAGCTGGTGTTGATAGTCTCGATGAAAGACAGCTCACACAAATCCCCTGAAACACAGGAGGCCTTTTCCGATTCATTTTCAGCCAGCCTCCGGAATCAATATCCTGAATTGATTCATTCTATTGATGAACAGGTTAGTGACAGCCTGGCACCGCAACTGATACAAATTGTAACGGATCATCTGCCGGTATTCCTGGAACCCGCGGATTATGCTTTTATGGACAGTCTGGAAGATCCCGGAAAACTGAAAGAAATATTATCGAAAGATCTCCGGACACTTTCATCACCGGCCGGATTTGTAATGAAGCCCTTTATTACCCGGGATCCCGTTGGCATAGGAACTCCTGCATTTAGAAAGATCAGGCAGTTACAGTACGATGAAAATTTTGATTTGTATGACGGACATATCATCAGCCGGGATGGTCGTTACATGTTGCTGTTTGTCAGCCCGGCTTTCTCAGCTGACAATACCGGAAGGAATGGCCAGCTTCTGAACGGCATGGATCAGATTATTTCCAGACTTCAGGCGAATGGATTTGGTATGATTCAGGCAAATTACTTTGGAGGAGTGGCCGTTGCCGCCGGGAATGCGCTGCAACTCAGAAGAGATTCCATCCTGACGCTGAGTATTACAACTTTATTTTTGATTTTATTTATCAGCTGGTATTTTAAACAGAAAAGGGCGCCCTTCCTGATCCTGCTGCCCGTTATACTGGGGGCCTTATTTTCTCTATGCATTATTTACTGGATCAAAGGAACCATCTCGGTTATTGCACTGGCAGCAGGTTCCATTGTACTGGGTATTGCAATTAATTACTCCTTACACGTATATAATCATTTCCGTCATCGTCGGGATATGCGTCTGGTTTTGCAAGACCTGACCTTTCCGCTGACCATCGGTGGATTTACAACCATCGGGGGATTTCTTTGCCTGCAGTTTGTCCAGTCTGAAATCCTGAAGGACCTGGGTCTGTTCGCTGCATTCAGTCTCATTGGAGCCTCCCTAAGTTCACTTATTTTCCTGCCGCATCTGATCCCGAAGTCAGATTTGAATCATCCTGAAAGCACAAAAGGCGGCAGAGAATCCTGGATTCTTCGTATAGCAGATTATCATCCGGAAAAAAACAAATGGCTGATTGCCGCCATTTTTGTTTTAACCATTGTATTTGCCTTTTTTGTAAACAGTGTAGGGTTCGACCAGGACATGATGCATATGAATTATATGTCCAAGGATTTGAAAAAGACGGAATCTATATTGAATAAAATCAATGCTTACAGTCTGCGTTCTGTTTACCTGGTTACCGAAGGCAAAAACCTGGAAAACGCGTTGAAACGACAGGAGTCCGTGTATACAATAATCAACGCGCTACAGAAAAAAAACATCATTAAAAAATATACCGGCGTTTTTCAGTTGTTTCTTTCAGACTCGCTGCAAAGGGAAAGAATACGCTACTGGAATGAATATTGGACAGATAAAAGAAAATCCTCCCTTTTAGATAATCTAAAAAAAACAGGTGGCCAGATTGGCTTCAGTGACTCAGCCTTTGATCCGTTTAGCCAGATGCTGAACCGGCGTTATGCTCCGCTTTATCCTTCGGAAACAAATATTCTGAGAACCGGATTCGCGAATGACTATATAATCGAAAAACCCGGCAATATTTCCCTGATCAGTCTGTTGAAAGTAGAACCCGAAGATAAAAAATTGGTCTACCAGGCATTTTCTGCAGCTCCGGAGGTGACAGTGATTGATAAACAGTACCTCACTTCAAAGCTCCTGGATGTCGTAACGGCGGATTTCAACCAGATCGGCTGGATGGTTTCATTGCTTGTATTTTTTGTGTTGCTGCTTACATATGGCAGAATAGAACTTGCCCTGGTGTCTTTTATTCCCATGGTGATTGCATTTGTCTGGATATTGGGCATTATGGGACTCGCTGGATTGCAATTCAATATTGTAAATATCATTTTGTCGGCACTTATTTTTGGATTAGGAGATGACTATAGTCTCTTCATCATGGATGGCCTGCTGCAGGAATATAAAACCGGGAAAAAAAACCTGTCGAGTTATAAATCTTCCATCGTTCTGTCGGCTATCACCACACTGGCGGGTCTGGGTGTTTTGATTTTTGCCCGGCACCCGGCGCTTCGTTCGATTGCATTCATATCCATCACCGGTATTTTAAGTGTCGTTTTCATTGCGCAGGTGCTGATTCCCTATTTCTTTGATTTCCTTATCCGAAACAGGATCAAAAAGAAACTTTTCCCCTGGACTGCTGCCGGATTGATCAAATCCGTTTTTTCCCTGAGTTATTTTGCTATCGGCAGCTGGCTGGTCACTCTTCTTGGATTTATTATTTTGAAACTAAACCCGTTCGCGGGCAGGCGTGCACGTTATTTTTACCATTGGGCGCTTTCACATTATACCTGGTCGGTTTTATATATCATGGGAAATGTGGAGAAGAAAATCATCAATCCGCAAAACGAAGATTTCTCCAGGCCCTGTGTTCTGATTGCCAACCACCAGTCTTTCCTGGATATCCTGGTAATGACCATGCTCCACCCCAAGGTCATTTTGTTAACGAATAACTGGGTTTGGAATTCCCCCGTGTTTGGCCAGCTGGTCAGAATTGCAGGATACTATCCGGTGGCACGCGGTATCGAAAACAGCATAGAATATATGGAATCACAGGTGAAAGCCGGTTTTTCGATTGCTGTATTTCCTGAGGGAACAAGATCACCCAATGAAGAGATCAGGCGATTTCATAAAGGCGCTTTTTTTATTGCCGAAAAATTGGATCTGGATATTTTGCCTGTTTTGATCCATGGAACAGGATATACGATGTCCAAGAGTGATTTTTTATTAAAGGATGGTTATATCACCGTTAAATATCTCCCGCGGGTAAAAGCAGACGATCTTTTTTTTGGCGTTGACTACGCGGAGAAGGCAAAATTTATGGGAAAATATTTCAGACAGCAATATGAAAAGTTGAAAGAGGAATTGGAACAACCGGGTTTCTTTAGAGAACTGCTGATCTATAACTACATATATAAGGGCCCGGTACTCGAGTGGTACCTGCGTATAAAGATTCGACTGGAGAAAAACTACCAGACATTTCATGAACTTTTGCCAAAGCAGGGACGAATACTGGATATTGGTTGCGGATATGGTTTTATGAGTTATATGCTCCATTTCTCGGCACCCGCCAGAGACCTGATCGGATATGACTTTGACGAGGAAAAAATAGCCATTGCTAATCACTGTTTCAGCCGTGATACAAATATTCATTTTGTAACGAAAGATGTGAACGAGCTTCAGATTTCCGCGGCTGATGCGATTATTTTATCAGATACTCTGCACTATCTTCAGCCCGTTCAGCAGGAAATACTAATCCGTAAATGTATGGATGCTTTACGTCCGGGCGGTACCATGGTTATCCGCGATGGCGACAGAGATTTGAAGGAAAAACATGAACGGACAAAATGGACGGAATTTTTATCCACCCGCTTCTTCGCATTCAATAAAACCTCCGGACTTCCCCTGCAATTCTTATCCGGCAATATCATAAAGGAACTGGCCGCGAGTCATCAGATGGACTGCCGGGACATGAATGATTCAGATATTACTTCCAACCGTCTTTTTGTTATCACCCATCAGGTAAAAGCCTATGAAAAAGTTTGATGTCCTGATTATCGGAACCGGTATGGGGGGACTCGTCTGTGGTAATATTCTGGCGAAGCAGGGGTATACCGTTTGCATGGTTGAAAAAAATAAACAACTTGGTGGTTGCCTCCAGATATATGTGCGTAACCGGGTAATTTTCGATTCCGGTGTGCACTATATCGGTGGATTGGACAAGGGGCAAAATCTTTACCAGATTTTCAAATGGCTCGGTCTGATGGACGAGCTGAAGCTGGAAAAAATGGATCCTGATTTCGATCGGATCATACTGGATGACGACCAGAAAGAATATCGGTTCATGCAGGGGTACGATGCATTCGAACAGGAAATGATCCTTGAATTTCCTGCGGAAGAAAAAGCGATTCGCAAGTATACCAAAACCATGCTTGAAATATGCGATCGCTTTCCATTATATCGGTTACGCCTGCAGCGTGGGGAAGAAAAACAGGAAGCCATGGGGATTTCTGCTAAAAAATTTATTGAATCCATAACCGACAACAAAAAGCTTCAGGCTGTGCTGGCTGGAAATAATATGCTCTATGCAGGCAGCGGGGAAGCCACACCATTTTATATTCACGCGCTGACCGTAAACAGTTATATCGAAAGCGCCTGGCGTTGTCTTGATGGAGGCTCGCAGATTTCAAAAATACTTGCCCGGAATATTTCAAATTCCGGTGGTCAGATCATCAAAAACAGGGAAGTAAAAAAACTGAACGTAGAGGATGGCGCGGTCAAGACCGCAGAACTCAATGACGGTTCCCTGATACAGGCGGATTATTTTGTATCGAATACAACGCCGGCCAACACCTACCGCATGACGGAAACCAACCTGATCCGGTCTGTTACCCGGAAAAGAATCGAAGCCATGCCCACTACGGTATCTTCATTTATCTTAAACATTGTTTTTAAAAAAGACCGGGTTCCCTATATAAAACACAATTATTATTATCAGAAAACAGGATCGGTCTGGGCGATGGACGATTATGCCGAAAAGGACTGGCCGCTCGGATATGCGATATACTGTTCGCCCTCCGTAAAAAAGGAATTTGCCCGGGGGATGACTATTTTTGCATATATGCGGTATGATGAAGTACGATCCTGGGAAACCAGTTTTAATACAGTTTCCACAAAACAAGACAGGGGAGCGGAATATGAAGCGTTTAAAAATAGAAAAACGGAACAATTGCTGAACCGGGTGGAAGAAAAATTCCCCGGTTTAAAAAAATCCATATTGCATACCTATACATCTACGCCGCTTACGTTTCGTGATTATATTGGAAATGAAGATGGTAATCTCTATGGAACGGCCAAAGATTACCGCAATCCGGTGGGTACACTTATTTCTCCTAAAACCCGGATACCAAATCTTTTTCTCACAGGACAATACCTGAACCTGCATGGAATTCTCGGAACCGCCATCAGTGGCCTGATTACCTCCATCGCATTAACGGGTAAGGATGATTTCATCGAAAAAATTAGAAATGCCTGAGACAAAGAAAAAAAGAAATCTGCTCCTCCGGATGCTCGCGGTGTTTGGCCTGTTCATATTATTGGGCGTTCTATATATTTTGATTGTTTCGAGAACCAGTCCTCCGAAAATTACGGATAAGACTGCGTTGAATTGGCAACGCGAAGAACCGAGTCCCGGATTCTTTACGATAAAAAATAACTGGTTCAGAAAAAGTAAATCCGGATTGTACGAATTATATGTGGAAGGCCAGCCCTTTGACCGAGGCATCGTGAACGGGAAATTATCAAAAGAGCTGATCCAATTGCAGGAAGACTACTTCAATGACCAGATCAACAAGATGGTGCCCTCAAAATTTTACCGTCATTTTTTAAAATATGTGATAGGCTGGTTTAACCGCGACCTGGACAAATATGTTTCGGAAGAGGATAAAGAAGAGATTTATGGCATATCCCTGTCGGCTTCTGATAAATTTACTTATATCGGGAATAACTATCAGCGCATTCTTAACTATCACGCAGCGCATGATATTGGTCACGCGTTGCAAAACCTCGCCCTGGTAGGCTGTACGTCGTTTGGTACCTGGGGATCCAGGTCGGCAGACGGCACGATGATCATCGGAAGAAATTTTGATTTTTATGTGGGTGATCATTTCTCGGAGAACAAAATCGTTTCATTCGAAAAACCAGCAGACGGGTTCAAATTCATGTATGTCACCTGGGGCGGATTTATTGGTGTGGTATCCGGTATGAATGAGAAAGGACTGACCGTCACCATCAATGCAGCGAAATCGGATATGCCCTCAGGTTCAGCTACACCGGTATCGCTGGTGGCGCGAGAGATACTGCAATATGCAGATAATATCAGCGGCGCCATGGCGATCGCGAAGAAAAGAAAAATGTTTGTATCAGAATCTTTTCTGATTGGTTCTGCTGAAGATAACAAAGCAGTCATTATTGAAAAAACCCCCGATTCCGTCGGATTGTATGACCCCGGAGGAAACGAAATCATATGCGCGAATCATTTTCAAAGTAAGGAGTTGGGTCAGCTCAGATCAAATCAAATACAAATGCGGCAATCCGCATCTGAATATCGTTATAACCGGATGCTGGAATTGCTGGCCGCCGATAAAAAAAATACCGTACAGAAAACGTTGAATATTTTAAGGGATCGTGCCGGTTTGGAGAATACTGATATCGGAATGGGCAATGAAAAAGCGGTGAATCAGATGATCGCGCATCATTCTATTATTTTTGAACCACAGAAAAAACGGGTCTGGGTTTCAACGGGTCCCTGGCAGCTGGGCGAATTTGTCTGTTACGATCTGGAAAAGGTATTTTCGATGAATGGAATGAAAACGGACAGGGAAATCATGGACAGTTCACTGAACCTGTCCGCCGACAGTTTCCTGCTGACTGACCGGTTTCAGCTTTTTTTAAAGTATCGCAAGTATAAAAAAGAGATATCGGAAGGGAAAGAAATAAATCCTGACAGCCTGATTGCAACCAATCCAAATTATTATCAGGCTTATCAGATGGCAGGAAATGAAATGTTTAAAGAGAAACGTTATGAAAAAGCAATTTACTATTACCGGCTTGCGCTTTCGAAAGAAATAGCCACGAAAGTGGAGGAGAATGAAATAAAAAATCAGATCGTGAAAAGTGAAATAAGCCTAAAGCCCAAAGCCGAAAGCCTAAAACTTTTTTAATTAAAACTTTAAATAAATAAGATTCCTCATCTGTAATTTATTGAACAATTAATTACACTAAACATTATAAATTAGCCTTAGGCCTTGGCCTTAGGCCTTAGCCCTAAAGAATGATCATAGGAACAGGCATAGACATAATAGAAGTAGAACGCATTGCCTTTCGTGTGGGAAGAGACAATGGTTTTAAAGAGTTTGTCTTTTCAAAAGACGAAATGAGTTATTGTGATGCCAAGACATCGCCTTTTGAACACTATGCCGCCCGGTTCGCGGCTAAAGAAGCATTTCTCAAAGCTGTGGGCAGAGGTTGGGATAGTGGTTTGCAGTGGAATGAAATTGAAATAGTAAATGAAACAAAGGGCAAACCGGCATTGCGTATCACCGGTTCGACAGAGAAAATGCTGGCACCGATGGGCATCCGGATTATCCATGTATCTCTTTCTCATGTAAAATCCATGGCAACAGCCATCGTTATTCTGGAATCATGAATCATTCTTCCCATAAAAAGTTCTTACAGCAAAAAAGGATCCGTGAAATACAGGAAAATAAACTGCATGAACTGCTTGCTTATCTGAAATCGAATTCTCCATATTATCAAAGGATTTTTAAGCAGGAGCAAATAGATTTTAACCGGATTAAAAAACTGGAAGACATTGTGTTCATACCAACAACCAGTAAAGAAGACCTGCAATCATTCAATGAGGAATTTCTTTGTGTACCCAGGACTTCCGTAATTGAATATACATCCACATCGGGAACGCTGGGTTTACCGGTTACCATTGCATTGACTGAGAAAGACCTGCAAAGGCTTGCTTACAATGAATTCAAATCTTTCAGTTGTGCAGGAGGAGAGCCGGAAGATGTCTATCAGCTCATGCTTACGCTGGACAGGCAGTTCATGGCAGGTATGGCATACTATTCAGGCATACGCAAGCTGGGTGCAGGAATTATCAGGGTGGGTCCGGGTGTTCCTTCTCTTCAATGGGAAACGATTTTCAGGCTGAAACCAACGGTGCTGGTTGCTGTACCTTCATTTATTTTGAAACTGATTCAATGGGCGGATGAACATCAGATAGATATGACTTCTGCATCTGTGAAAAAAGCCATTTGTATTGGAGAAAATATTCGTCAGGCGGATTTCTCATTAAACCTGCTTGGGAAGAAAATAACGGATGCCTGGGATATCAAGTTATTTTCCACTTATGCTTCCACGGAAATGCAGACAGCTTTTACGGAATGTGAAGCCGGCCGGGGTGGCCATCATCAGCCGGATCTTGTTATTGTGGAACTATTGAATGAGCAGGATCAGCCGGTGCTTACGGGAGAAGCAGGAGAAGTTACCATCACCACGCTGGGGGTGGAAGGCATGCCATTGCTGAGATATAAAACGGGCGATTTATGTGTTGCTCACGAGGAAGTCTGCACTTGTGGCCGTCATTCACTGAGATTATCGCCTGTGATCGGAAGAAAAAAACAAATGATTAAATTTAAGGGAACGACCTTGTTTGCTCCCGCACTCTTTGATCTGCTGGCGGGGATGGAAGACATTTCGGATTTTGTAGCAGAGGTATATTCGAATGAAATTGGAACCGATGAAGTATTGCTGCATCTGTTGCCGCTGAAATATTCGGAGGAATCTGATCACCGTATCCGGGCCTATCTGCAGGCCAAACTGCGGGTGACTCCACAGATACGTTATGAAAATGCAGAGACGATTCAGCAGCTTCAGTTTCCGGGAGCGGGGAGGAAGCCGGTGAAGTTTTTGGACAAGCGGAATTCAGTTGACGGTTAACGGTTGGCGGTTGACCGTTGGACGTTTATCGATTATCATATTTCTTTGATCTTAGATCGTTTATCATAGAATGTCTATTTTGACATTCAGATCACAATGAAAGCTTAGTTTATGAAATTCTTTTTATTCTGCATATTCCTTTGTATAAACACATCGCCAATCCTGACGCATTCGGGGTACACGATATTCGAACTACGATCCGAGTTCCAAAGCCAATCGTCAACTGTCAACCGCCAACCGCCAACCGTCAACCGCCAACCGTCAACCATCAACCGTCAACTGCCAACCGGTCTCGACCGCGCCGCTTTCTATAAAGCCATGGAATCAGAAAGTAAAACCCTGGTAGATGCACAGATTTCGGAACTGAATTCGGCACCGACGGATGTTAAAAATGCGTTTCTGGGAGCCATGATCATGCGAAAAGCAGGAATTGGGGGTAATCCGGCATCTAAATTGAAACTATTTAAGCAGGGGCATAAATTACTGGAAGGAGCTATCGCAAAGGACCCGAATAATGCAGAATTCCGTTTTTTAAGACTAATCATCCAGGAAAATTCACCCGGGGTATTAGGTTATAATACCAATGAAAAGAAGGATAGCGAATTCATAAGAAAATCATATAATTCCCTGCCTGAAGACCTGCAGAAAACCATGGCGGATTACAACAAAAAATCGAAGGTTTTAAAGCTGCAGGTTTCATAACTTCGAACCAACAATGGGCAAAAAAGTTTTAGCCGTATTTTATTCGCAGTCAGGCCAATTAGAACAGATTATAGATCAATTTACCCGGCCAATGACGGAGGCAGGGGCAACCGTGGAAAAACTTCGTATTTATCCTGCGCAAGCATACCCCTTCCCATGGACAGGAAAAACCTTTTTCAGCGTTATGCCGGATTGTGTAAACCAGATTCCCGGTCAGCTTCAACCGTTCAGCTTCGGGGAAGCCGGGTATGACCTGATCATCCTGGGTTACCAGGCATGGTTTCTTTCCCCGAGTATTCCATCAAATACACTCATGTTTGATCCGCGTTTCATGGAGATTGCTAAAAATACGCCTGTTATTACGATCACGGGCGCAAGAAATATGTGGCTAAGTGCCATGGAAAAAATCAAACCGGTTTTAAAATCAATGGATGCCCGCCTGGTCGGAAATATTGCACTGGTGGACCGGCATCACAATTTCGTAAGTTTTGTGACGATCTTTCACTGGATGTTTAAAGCAAAGAAAGACCGTTTCCTGAATATTTTCCCCGTTCCCGGAGTATCGGAAGCTGACATTCTTAATACAAAAAATTATGGAACGACTGCGATTCCTTATCTTGAAAAAGCGAACTGGCAAGGATTTCAGGAGGAAATGGTCAAACAGGGCGCCGTGCCGGTGAAATATAATCTCATGTTTATTGAGAGTAAGGCGCGCAAGATTTTTAAGGTGTGGGCGGGCATCATTTCCAAACGCAAAAAAAGAGATGCCTGGCTTGTTGCATTCAAATATTATCTTTTAATTGCGCTATTTATAGCTGCCCCCATTATCCTGACAGTGGACGCGATTTTATTTAAACCATTTCTTTCCGGGCGCATAAAAAGGCAAAAACAATATTATTCAGGTGTGAATTAATCCGGTAATGCAGATGGAGTTCAAAGATGTATATATCACAAAAACAGCTACCTATTTTCCCAACGAACCGATTTCCAACGATGAAATGGAAGAGTTCCTTGGCCTCATAAATAAAAGCCCTTCTAAGTCTAAACGTATTGTTCTGCGTAATAACGGGATCAAAAACCGTTTTTATGCGCTGGACAAACAGGGCAAAGCCACCCATACCAACGCAGAAATGACTGCCCGGGCAATCCGCACTATGCTGGATAATGACCCTAAGCAGATAAAAGAAATAGACCTGCTGGTCTGCGGCACTTCTTCCCCCGATCAGATCATGCCATCCCATGCCGTCATGGTGCATGGAGAATTACCCGAAGCAGAATCCATTGAAGTGGTTTCACCTTCCGGCGTCTGTTGCGCGGGTATGCATGCTCTGAAATATGCCTATATGTCGGTCAAAACAGGCGACGCTCATCATGCAGTAGCCGCTGGTTCCGAACGTTTCTCTTCTTCACTTAAATCTCAGATATTCGAGGATGAAGCTAAGAAACTCAGCGAGTTGGAGGAAAACCCATATATTGGATTTGAAAAAGAATTCCTGCGTTGGATGTTATCTGATGGTGCGTCCTGCTTTTTATTGTCCGACAAGAAAAATGAAAAGGGATTTAGTTTAAAAATTGAATGGATTGAAGGAGTGTCTTATGCCAATATTAAGGAAGTATGTATGTATATGGGTGGTGAAAAGCTGGAAAACGGGAAAATGAAAAGTTATCTGGATTATAGTCCGGAGGAAGTCCAGGCCAGGTCGATTATGAGTATAAAACAGGATGTGAAACTCCTCAGCGAAAATATCGTCCCGCTGGGTGGAATCATGCTCTCGAGGCTTTTCAAAGAAAAAGGTCTGAACCCGGCGGATGTGGACTACTTTCTTCCGCATATGTCCAGCGATTTTTTCCGCACCAAGATATTTGACCAGTTGAATAAGAATGAAACACCCATTCCCTATGAGAAGTGGGTTATCAATCTGAGCAGTCTGGGAAATGTGGGCGCCGCTTCGGTTTATTTCATGGTTGATGAAGTATTTAAAAGCGATAAACTGAAAGTCGGGCAAAAAGTTCTGCTGCTTGTTCCTGAAAGCTCACGGTTCTCGTATATGTATGCATTACTTACCGTATGTTAGCGGGAGGCAGGGGCTTGAGGTTTGAGGCCAAAGCTTCATGCCATAGCCTCAAGCCTTCAGCCTCAAGCTTAAAAGATGAAAAAAGAAGAACTTCCGCAGGACCTGGGTGCACTGGGTAAAATTACCGGTGAAGTATGTTATGTGACAGATGAATCCGGAAATTATACAACAGTGCTTAGCAATGGCTGGGAAGTAAAATCATCCGCACTCGAAGTGGCATGGAAGGATGTGGAACAACGCATCCGGGATGCTCACAATAAAGTGATAAAAAAAGAAGCCAGTCCCATCTTATTTTTTATGGAACTACGCGTGATGGATATTCCTATTGTAGCTGCCTATACCGGTTTTTGGAAATGGCAGGTAAAAAGACATTTGAAATACAAAGTCTTCGAAAAACTTTCAGCATCCAGGCTCGCTAAGTATGCATCATTGTTTGAAGTGTCGGTGGAAGAATTAAAAACTATGAAAGTAGATGAAACTTGATTTTAAGCATACACAGGCGGCCCATTGTGAAAACGGTGTTACAACCAGTCTGCTCCGGCACCACGGAGTAAGTCAGATTACAGAACCTCTTGCTTTTGGAATCGGCTCCGGCCTATTCTTTATATATATTCCCTTTATGAAAATCAATAACGGTCCGGCGATCGCTTTCCGAACCCAGCCCGGATTGATATTCAACAGAACCTGCAAGGCCCTGGACATACCTGTCGCCAGAAAAAAATTCAGATCAAAGGAAGAAGCGGAAAAAATATTAATGGAATGTCTGGCTGCGGGTCAGCCTGTGGGTTGTCAGGTGGGTGTTTATTTTCTCACATATTTCCCAAAGGAATACCGGTTTCATTTCAATGCGCATAATATCATTGTTTTCGGTAAGGAGGATGATAACTTTTTGATCAGCGATCCCGTCATGGAAATGGCTACCTCCCTGAGCAGTTATGAATTGGAAAGAGTGCGGTTTGCCAAAGGTGCATTTGCGCCCAGGGGACAGTTGTATTATCCAAAGGAAAAACGGGAGGTCACGAATGAACAAATCAAAAAAGCAATAAAGACCGGGGTAAACCGTAATATCAACCTGATGCTTCGCATCCCCGGACCGATCGCAGGCATTCGCGGCATTCGATTTATGGCAAATAAAATAAGCCAGTGGCGCGATAAACTGGGACCGAAAAAAGCCGGCAGTTACCTGGCCCAGCTCGTGCGTATGCAGGAGGAAATCGGCACTGGCGGTGGCGGATTCCGTTTTATTTATGCCGCATTTTTGCAGGAAGCCTACGCTTATCTTCCGATTACTGAACTCATTGATATCTCAAAACAATTTACCAAATCGGGCGATATCTGGCGTTCTGCTGCCGTGCAGGCCGCGGGCATTTATAAGGGAAGAATTGGCAGCCAGGCTGATTTTGACGTGATGAGCGATTATCTGCGCGCATCAGCGGATATCGAGAAACAAGCTTTTCAGGCACTCTCAAAAATAAAGTGGCCGGCATGAGTATCTCTGCCATAAAGATTCAAAACCTGGCATTTCAATATCCCCGGCAGGAAGGTGTTTGTTTTAAAAATTTTCATCTCGAGGTAGCCGCAGGTGAACGATTCGGATTGTTCGGGCCCAATGGCGCGGGTAAAACGACGTTGATGAACCTCATGACGGGCCTTTTGAAATATTCCGAGGGAAGCATCCGTCTGCTGGATCATGAAATCAATGATCACCCGAAATCCATCAATACCATTTTCGGATTCGTGCCACAGGATTTTTCATTTTATCAGGAACTAACCGCACGCGAGAACCTCGCTTTTTATGGTGCATGGTATGGACTCAGCATAAAGCAAATAAAAATCAGGACGGAAGAACTACTCAATGTACTTGGACTCACATCCGTTGCTGACCGCATAGTGAAAAGTTTTTCGGGAGGCATGAAACGCCGGGTCAATCTGGCCATTGGTGTTATGCACAAACCGCAGGTTCTGTTTCTGGATGAACCAACCGTGGGTGTGGATGTACAAACGCGTCATGCCATCATTAATTACCTGAAAGAACTGAATGAAACCGGCACAACATTAATTTATACTTCACATCAACTGGAAGAGGCCGCTGAGTTGTGTAATAAAATTGCACTGATTGACGATGGGAAAATTATAGCCCACGACAGCCTGGACGTTTTATTGGAGAAACACGGGCACGAGGGAATGGAAGGATTATTTCTGGAACTCACGGGTAAAAGATTCCGGGATTGATATGCATATACTAAGGGCCACAATTATTAAGGATAGCAAAATTCTCCTGCGCGACCGGGTCGGGTTGTTCATGATGTTTTTCATGCCCATCCTTCTGGTGATCGTGATCACCAGTGTACAGAACAGTACGTTTGAACTGGTAAATAATAATAAGGTTTCACTAGTCGTATTTAATAAAGATGATGGACCGATGGGTAGTCAGCTGGTTGAAGCGCTCCATAAAATCGGTTTATTCAAATTACAGATAGCTGATTCCTCCATGTCGGAGCATAATATCATCTCGGTCATGTATGATAAAGACGCATTGGTGGCAGT
>JABDFX010000062.1 GCA_013286315.1 Bacteroidota bacterium
TGAAAACCGGTGATACGATTGGTATTGTTTGTCCGTCGGGTTATATGGCTGCAGAACGCATCCTCAGCTGTGTTCACACTTTAAAATCATGGGGATTTCGCGTAAAAATTGGAAGAACGGTAGGAGGTGATTCTATGAATTATTTTTCCGGTACAGACGCCGAACGTCTCGACGATCTGCAGGCGATGCTGGATGATGATGAAATTTCTGCAATTTTATTTGGCAGGGGTGGTTATGGACTGAGCCGGATAATCGATCAGATCAGTTTTAAGAAATTCAAAAAGTCCCCAAAGTGGATCCTCGGATACAGCGATATAACCCTGTTGCATGCTTATATCTATGCAAACTATGAAATTGCCACTGCACATTCACCCATGGCAGGCGCCTTTGCAGAGGCGGCAACAGAAGACATGTATATAAATTCAGTCAGGGATCTTTTAACCGGCGAGAAACTCAATTATAGTTGTGACGTCCACCCATTTAACCGAAGGGGTGAAGCAGAGGGTAAACTAATGGGTGGAAATCTCACTTTGCTTGCTCATGCTGTCGGTGGCCCTTCAGATTTTAAAACCAAAGGATTGATTTTATTTATTGAAGATATCGGCGAATACCTTTATAATATGGACAGGATGTTGCACCAGTTGAAAGAGGCCGGGAAATTTCAGAAACCTGCTGCACTCATCATTGGAAGTTTTATCGATATGAAGGATACGGAAAGACCTTTTGGTCAAAATGCTTATGAAATCATCCGGGATTTTCTGGAAGAATACGGATATCCTGTCTGTTATGGATTTCCGGTAGGTCATGTCAAAGAAAACTTTGCATTGAAATGCGGTTCTGACTACAGGTTGAAGATCAGCAGGGAAAAGGTTTTGCTAGAAGAAATTTAAATGCAAATTTTAGAAATCGGAATCGGACATCCATCGTATCGAAAGCGTACATTTCAATCAGTTGATATTAATTAATGAATTGAATGATAGCGGCTTAACATTTTGGCATTCCATTGGCCCTGTTGTTATCGGCAATACAGTCCTGCGGGTAACGCTGGTCCCGACTTCAGTCTCAAAGCCGAATAAATCATCATCATGTTCAAAAATTATTTTAAGATCGTTTACCGGAGCCTTTCGAGGAATAAGGTTTTTTCTTTCATAAATATTTTTGGATTGGCTGTAGGCCTGGCTACCTGTATTCTGATGATTTCCTACATCCTGAGTGAACTTGGATATGATAAACAAAATATAGATTCGGACCGTATTTACAGGATTGCTTATAAGGCGGTAAAAAAAATAAATCCGAAGGACAAATCCTGGGCCTCCACATCCGCGCCCATAGCCTGGGGACTAAAAACAGACATACCGGAAGTAGAACAGTCCACTAGGCTTCTCAAATTTCCATCGCTGGACAAAATGTTATTGAAATATGAACATGCAGGAAATCTGAACTCGTTTTATGAAACCAATGGTTATTACGTTGATTCCAATTTCTTCCAGATTTTCACTTATGAATTCATAGCGGGGAATGCATCATCGGCTCTAAAAGAGCCAGGCAGCCTGGTTATTTCAAAAGCGATCGCAAAGAAATTATTCGGGAATGAAAACCCCCTAAATAAAACGGTTGTCATCGGGCTGCCATATGGCAACTTTAATTATACGGTCAGGGGGGTTTTTAATGACTTACACATCAAATCCCATATTCCTGCTCATTTCTTCCTTTCCATGCGTAATAGCGACGTGTGGACCTGGGTCGAAAATCAATCTAACTGGGCTACTAACAATATATTTTACACTTACGTAAAACTGAAAGAGGGATCTGATCCCGTAGCTTTTGAAAAAAAACTTCAGCCTTTTATCGATCGCAGGGCTGGAAATGATTTAAAGGCGATGGGAATCATCAGGCAACTGTTTATTCAGCCCATACAGGATATTTATTTGCATTCTGATCTGGACAATGAAATTGCATCCAATGGCAGCATGACTCACCTCTATGTACTGGGTAGTATAGCCTTATTTGTGTTGATCATTGCCTGTATTAACTTTATGAATCTATCAACCGCACGCTCTATGAAAAGAGCAAAGGAAGTGGGAATTAGAAAAGTGCTGGGTGCTGAAAAGAAATCATTGATCTGGCAATTCCTGGGAGAGTCCGTCATTATGAGTTGTCTTGCCCTCTTGGTAGCCGTCGTCATCGCTTCCCTGCTCCAGCCATTATTTATTCGCTTTACACAAAAAAATGATTCACTGTTTAGCCAGCAGACACTATGGCTTTGTATTGTAGCACTCACTTTGGGAACAGGCATTTTATCGGGTATTTATCCGGCATTTTACTTGTCATCTTTTAAACCGATCTCGGTACTTAAGGGAAAATTATTAAATAATTTCTCAGGATCAATGATACGCAAGGGTCTTGTGGTATTTCAATTTGTTATTTCCATTTGCCTTATTTTAAGTGTTGTTGTGATTGAATGGCAGTTGCATTATATGGACAGCCAGCAACTCGGCTTTAATAAGGATCAGCAAATCATTTTACCACTGAAGAGTCCGGATGTTGTGAAAAATTATCAGATACTCAAGACAGACTTGTTGAAGAATCCCGGAATAAAAAGTGTTACAAGTGGTTCCACATATCCGGGGATTGCTAACATAGAAGACATGCTTTTTTATGCCGAAGGCAAATCGGTCAGCGATGTGGTGGATATCCCTTTAGGCAATATAGACAATGATTATTTTGAAACGCTGGGTCTTAAACTGATAGCCGGCAGAGGATTCTCCCGGGAATTTACTGCTGATTCGGGTAGTATTATTCTGAACGAAGTAGCGATAAACGCCCTGGGTTATAGTGTTCATTCCGCTGTAGGTAAAAATGTATATTTCGATTTCCAGGGCACCCACAATTCAATGCGGATTGTAGGAATCGTGCGTAATTTCAATTTCGAGGGTTTGTACAATGCGATAAAACCATTTGCATTTAATAAAGTTTTAGGGAACAGGTATAGTTATTTAATTGCTAACCTGAAAACAAATGATTACAAAACTATTCTGAAGGAAACAGAGCAATCCTGGAATCAGATCAATCCCGGTATTCCTTTTGTCTATTCGTTCATGGACAAGGATTTCCAGAAGAATTATGAAAAAGATCAGCGCATTTCCGGACTGGTGGGATATTTCACATTGATCGCCATTCTGATCGCATGTTTGGGATTGTTTGGACTCACGGCTTTCGCTGCAGAGCAACGAATAAAAGAAATAGGTATTCGTAAAGTACTCGGAGCCTCGGTGGTTAGTATTGTAACATTATTATCCAAAGATTTCATGCGGATTATATTCATTGCAATATGCGTGGCCCTTCCCCTGGGATGGTATATCTTGGACAGGTGGTTAGCCGGTTTTGATTACAGAATTCATATCAATTGGTGGATGATAACATTAACCTGTCTATTGGCAATTCTAATTGCACTGTTTACCGTCAGCTTCCAGGCTATCAAAGCGGCAGTTTCAAACCAGGTTAAGAATTTACGGTCTGAGTAAGCCCATAATAAGCCTAAAACCCAAAGCCTAAAACTGATTCGTTTTCATAGAGATATAAAAAATAGTTTAAGAATCAATGGACAGAAGAAAACGACTGCCTTTTTTTTCATAAACCATTTACAAAAAATACTACCCAACACTAATTTTCAGATCCCAGGTTTTAGACTTTAGGCTTTGAGCTTTGAGCTTTCAGAATGCTGTTTCGGCATAGCCGTCTCAGGATTTATTCCAAGAGCTGTAGCGATCGCCATCCCCAATCCGATATCCGCACGGAAGAAATGACATAGCTGACGGTTGATGATCTCATCTTTTTTCGGACCGCTGATACCATTCATTGCACCCGTAATATTTTTAACCAGTTCCTTTTTATCATAATCGCTTAGCACCTGGCGATAAAAATTACCTGGTTGGGAATAATGATCATTTTCCCCTTCACTGTTACGACTGAACCATCCCAATGAATGATCCTCATTTGCAGGCGGAGGAACGTTTTTATAAGATTCATCCGGTTTGATATTATCAAAACTATTCGGGAAGTAATTTGGATTACTACCCCCGTTGCCATCCACCCGCATGAAGCCATCCCTTTCGTAATTATGTACTGCATAAGGACAGCGATTCACGGGAATCTGTTCATAATTCGGCCCCAGCCGGTGACGATGTGCATCCGGATAGGATAGGATGCGGCCCTGCAACATTTTATCGGGTGAATAATCAATTCCATTCACTACATGTGCCGGGGCAAAAGCAGCTTGTTCCACTTCTGCAAAATAATTCTTTGGATTTTCATTTAATTCCAATACTCCCACATCGATCAGGGGGAAATCTTTGTGTAACCACACTTTCGTTAAATCGAAGGGGTTGTATTTATAATTCTTTGCCTCTTCCAATGTCATCACCTGAACTTTTAGATTCCACCTGGGATATTCCTTGCGGTCGATGGCTTCGATAAGATCACGCTGGGCGAAGTCGGGATCTTTTCCCTTCATTTCAACTGCTTCGTCGTTCGTGAAATTTTTAATTCCCTGGGCAGTTTTGAAATGAAATTTTACCCAAACGCGTTCATTGGAATCATTGATCATGCTGAATGTATGACTTCCGAATCCATGCATATGGCGGTATCCATAGGGCGTTCCGCGGTCTGACATTAAAAACATTACCTGATGCAGGCTCTCCGGATTTAAACTCCAGAAGTCCCACATCATGGTAGGGCTCTTGCAATTGGTATACGGGTCACGTTTTTGTGTGTGTATAAAATCGCCGAATTTCTTTGGGTCCTTGATAAAAAATATAGGTGTATTATTTCCGACCAGGTCCCAGTTTCCGTCCTCTGTATAAAATTTAAGAGCGAATCCGCGCGGATCCCTTTCGGTATCGGCAGAACCCTTTTCTCCGCCTACCGTTGAAAAGCGAAGAAGGGTTCGGGTTTGCTTACCAATGGCACTGAAAATCCTGGCTTTGGTAAAACGGGTAATATCGTGGGTAACAGTGAAGGTTCCATAAGCGGCACTCCCTTTCGCGTGAACAACTCGTTCCGGAATCCGTTCACGGTTGAAATGGGCCATCTTTTCATGTAAAATAAAATCCTGTAAGAGCAATGGGCCACGTGGCCCCGTACTCAGGGTATCTTCATTATAATAATACGGGATACCCGATGCGGTGGTTAATTTTTTTTCCTCACTCATAAAAAAGCTTTTAAGTTTTGAAAGGCACTCAAAGATCAGCTTTTAATTCTATTGAAATAATTGATTAAATTTATATTCCGATAGATTAAATTGATTCATATGACTTTTACCCAACTCGAATATATTCTGGCCATCGACACGCACCGTCATTTTGCCAAAGCGGCAGATGCCTGTTTTGTCACACAACCCACGCTCAGCATGCAGGTCGGAAAGCTGGAAAAAACGCTGGGTGTTAAAATATTCGACCGGACCCATTCCCCAGTAGTGCCCACGGAGGCAGGGAAGCAAATCCTGGAGCAGGCAAAAAAAATATTACTGGAGAAAAGCCGGGTGTCGGAAATTATTTCACTGAAAAAGGGATTGGTGGAAGGAGAGTTACGCATTGGGATCATCCCAACACTGGCGCCCTACCTTCTTCCTTTGTTTGTGCAGTCTTTCCTCCGGAAATATCCAAAAGTCAAACTGGTAGTATTTGAGAAAACAACCGAAGCCCTGCTGGAAAGCCTTCGCGACTCAGGTCTGGATGCTGGTATCCTTGTTACTCCGCTGAATGAAAAGGGATTGAGGGAAGAAGTACTTTTTTATGAAGAACTGCTCGTTTATGTTTCTGAAAATAACGGACTTTTTCAAAAAACCTATGTACTGGCCAAGGAGATAGATCCAAATAAATTGTGGTTGCTGGAAGAAGGGCATTGCTTCCGTTCACAGACGATCAATTTATGTGAATTGTTCAAAGCCAGCCGGCGTATGAGTCACTTCGATTATGAAGCGGGCAGTTTCGAAACCCTTCGCCGCATGGTGGAACTGACAGATGGAATCACTATCCTGCCGGAACTGGCTACGCTGGATTTCTCTAAAAAACAACAGGGGCTGATCCGTCGTTTCAGAAAACCTTCTCCTATGCGCGAAGTAAGTATGGTTGTCAGACGCGATTTTGTAAAAGAACGTCTCGTAAAAATTCTAAAAGATGAGATCCTGATCTGCACTCCGGATAAGATCAAAAAAAACAAAGAAACCTATATTGTACCTTTGTGATTAATTATTCTCCATGAGCCGTATCAGGAAAATGCTGCTGAATTCTCTCGGTGAAAAACGTTATCTCCACCTGCTCGCCTCCTCATTCCAAACCCTTTACAAAACAGGACGGTTGGGGATTGATTATCAGGATATTTATTTTTTAAAAAACCTGATAAGACCCGGAGACCATTGTATTGATATCGGGGCTCATCTGGGTTATTTCACATTTGAATTAAGTCGGCTGAGCGGAGATCAGGGACACGTGTATGCCATTGAACCCATGTCCAAATTCTTCAATACTATAAAAAATATAGTTGAACGTCGAAAACTGAAAAATATAACCTTATTTCAGAATGCGATGGGTGCCGACACAGAATGGGTCGAGATGGGCATTCCCCAATTGAATAATGTAAAAAAATTCGCTTATGCCCGTGTGAAAAGCACCCATTCCTACCTGGATTATGTTGAATCTGAAAAAGTAAAAAATGTGCGTGGGGATGAGTTGTTCCATTCACTAAAAAGACTGGATTTTATCAAATGCGATGTGGAAGGTCTTGAATTGTCAGTATTTGAAACATTTTTGAGGAGCATCCGGAAATTCAAACCGGTTATTTTGTGCGAACTGGAAGAAGCGAAGAAAAGACAAACCCTGTTGGATTTATTTTCTCCGTCCGAATATGCACTTTATTACCTGGAGAATAAAAAGTTAAAAGCACTTTCACCTGACAGTACCATCGACCCGGTATCGCACAACTATTACTTCATTCCACGGAGTCGTTTACAAAACTTAACAACACTAGTTGAAGTATAAGGGTGTAGGAGTATAAGAGTATAAGAGTGGGCTTTTAAAAATAACTCTTATACTCTTATACTCCTACACTCTTATACTTGTTTTATCCTATTCGTTTGAGACTTAAGTCAGGCAGGGGAGATACGATCAGTGGGAATTTCTCGATCAGCACATTGGAAGGATCCAGTCCGAAACCTCTTTCTTCCGACAAACTGGCTTCTTTCAGCCAGAAATATAACTTCATGATCACCCGCTCGAAGAATGAAAGTTCATTATCCTGACTGAGATATTTTTCCATCACGACTACCTGGAAATCACCCACTACATTATTTCTTTCCAGGGATTCGTAGCGGCTTGTAATATTCACTTCCCGGTTTTTTACCAGATCTTCCACCACTTTCCGGATCATCAGATTAATTCGCGGCTCAATTCTGAACCCCAGCCTGAATTCAACGCGAATGATATCATTTGGTATAATATGTTCTACCGAATATTCGGATATGTATGGCTCGTCCAATGTATCAATATGTACGAACCAATAAATGTCCGCACGTTTGGGCTTTTTATTCAGAATGGAATAAATGATCTTATGTTCAATTTCCTTGGGGTTATTCGCACTCGTCATATACATCAGATGTGTTGCGAATTTCGGCACAGTTCGGTCGGTACTGAGCTCCTGGATTTGGGGTATATAATTTTCGAGGCGCACAAATTCAACGTAACGGTTCTTGATTTTGCGCGAGCGATACCATACATACATGATGGCAAACAAGCCGCCCCCGACGATCAGGGTAACAAAACCGCCGTGTGGGAATTTTTCCAGATTCGCAAAAAGAAAACTGAATTCTATGATCAGATAAACGGACAGGTAAAGGTAAATCAATACGGATGGCGCGCGCCGTGAGATCAGGTAGTTGGCAAACAGAATGGAAGTAGCCAGCATACACAACGTGATGGCCAGTCCATAGGCGGCTTCCATATGAGAGGACGATCTGAAATAAAGCGTTATGCTGCAACAACCGACAAACAACATGAAATTGACCGCAGGTATATATAACTGCCCTTTCTGCTCAGTAGGATAACTGATCCTGAATTTGGGCCAGAGATTAAGCCGCATACTTTCACTGATCAGGGTAAATGATCCGCTGATCAGGGCCTGACTCGCAATGATGGCAGCCGCGGTCGCGATGAGAATGCCCGGAATCAGAAACCACTCCGGCATTATACTATAAAACACGTTGTTGTGCGCGGTGTCGAAAACCTTACCCGCCTGATTGTGCAGCAACCAGGCGCCCTGTCCGAGATAATTCAGGAGGAGGCAGGTTTTTACATATATCCAGGAAATACGGATATTACTCTTTCCGGCATGACCCAGATCCGAATAAAGTGCTTCCGCACCTGTAGTGCAAAGAAAAACAGCTCCCAGAAGCCAAAAACCTTTGGGATACATGGCCAGTAACTCAATTGCGTATACCGGGTTCAGAGCCTTAAAAATGTGAAGATCATCCAGCAAATGATTCGATCCGAGAACCGCCATCATGCCAAACCAGATGAACATAATAGGTCCGAATAGTTTTCCGATGTAGTCACTTCCGAATTGTTGCAGGAAAAACAATACGACCATGATACCCAGCACGATGATCACGATGGTATCCTGGGGGATATAATTCAGGCTGGGGAGCTGTCTTAATCCTTCAATGGCAGAGGTGACTGAAATCGGAGGAGTGATCATGCCATCTGCCAACAAAGCCGCACCGCCGATCATGGCAGGAAGAACCAACCAGCGTCGCTGGCGCCGGACAAGAGCATACAGTGAGAATATTCCGCCTTCCCCTTTATTGTCTGCTTTCAGGGTCAGCCAAACGTATTTAATAGTCGTTTGAAGTGTTAAAGTCCAGATAATACAGGAAAGGCTTCCTATAATTAACAATTCGCTGATAGCGCGACCGTTGATGATGGCATTCAGTACGTACAGCGGAGATGTTCCGATATCTCCGTAAATAATACCTAAAGCAATAACCAGGTTGCCGAGTGTAACCTTGTCAATTTGTTTGCTCACTACTGTGCAAGTTATATTGGTTTTTTAGCAGGTCGGATTTTTATATGGCAACCAATGACATTTTATGAAAAGCAATCGTCACAAAGATATAGGGAATAGGATGAAATTAACAGATTCTAAAAGGAGATTTGAGTAACTTGGCTTTTGAACCAATCCCTATAAGCGCTAATTGTATGAATTTAAGATTACTTGCCCTGCTCTTCTTTCTACCCATATTCATCCAGGCACAACATATTCTTTATTCCGATCCGGAACAGGACGATTCCCGAAAAACTGATTTTGAAATTATTGGCCGTGTTTCCGGAAATGTATTGGTTTTCAAGAATAACCGTTCAGATAATGCCATTTCAATCTATAACCCGGAAATGAAATTGGTTCAGCGTGTTGCACTGTCATTTTTGCCCGACAGGTTTACAAATGTTGATTTTGTACAATACCCGGAATTCTTCTTCCTCTTATGCGAATATCAGCGGAAGAATATTGTTCATCTGACTGCGTACAAAATGGATGGGATGGCACAACAGATCGGACAGCCGGTAGAACTGGATACAACCCTGGTAAGCGGATCCAATAACGGTAAAATTTATACCAATATCGTCAGTGAAGATAAACAGCGGATAATGGCGATGAAGATTAATACAAAAAACCCCAAAACATACAATTTCACTACTTATCTCTTTGATAAAAACCTGGAATTGCTGGACCGTCACCAGATCCCCATGCTTGTACAGGATCACGCTGATCTGTTTACAAATTTTGAACTGGACATCGAGGGACAGCTCGTATTTACGCGTTTTGCCAGAATCGGTAATGGTGATTATCTGACACACGTTTCATTCGTGACCAAGGGTCCGCAATCGGATACCTTCGCTATTCGTGATATCGGTGCCAGCGACCACATCCTGGACGAATTGAAATTAAAAGTAGACAACTACAACCATCGCTACCTTCTTTCCGCTTTTTATTATAAACAACGCAGAGGTAATATTGAAGGACTTTATACCGTAGTCTGGGACAAGACTTCCGATACAAAATTCAAAGAGGCCGTAACTGTATTCAGTGACGATCTGAGAACGCAGGCAAAAAGTTCGGAGTCCAATACTAAAATGGCTTTTAATGATTATTTTATCAAAAAGATCATAACCAAAAAAGACGGTGGATACCTGTTGATCAGTGAAGCGGAGTTTACTACGACTCGCGGATCTGCATTTAACCGGATGGATTATATGTATGGCCCCATGAATCCAATTGATTACTACAATTCTCCTTATTCTCCGTATTCTCCATATTCACCTTATAACAGGTATGGAAGTACGGGTATCAACCGCTATAATGCAGAAAATATCCTGGTCCTTTCTTTCGACAAGAACAGCAATATGGAATGGAGCAATGTCATACCCAAAAGCCAGTTTGATGATGAAGGATCCAATCAGCTTTCTTATCAAACCGTGAATACGGGAGGCGAGCTCCATTTTCTTTATAACCAATTTGAAAAGAGAACCCTGTTGCTGATGGACCAAAGTATTTCAGCCGATGGCAAAATCACCAGACTGCCAACATTTCACAACCTGGACAAAGGTTATTCTTTTATGCCCAGGATTGGAAAACAAGTTGCCAGTAATCAAATAATAATACCTTGCCAGTTCAAGAATTATCTTTGCTTTGCAAAAATAGATTTTTAAAACAACCCCGCAGGTGATCGGTATCTTCAAACAAAAAGCATCTACCAATGCTTTGATTCTTTTCATATATGCTTTGTTTCTGAAGTTCCCACTTTTTCTGCACCCATTCCTGCCCGTTTTGCATGCCGAAGACAATTATCTATACCGGTTTATTTTAATTGGACTCAATTCCCTTTTTGGTCATAGGGCAGAACCCTTTGCGGTTCTGAGTTTTACCATCATATTTACGCAGGCCACCCTGCTTAACAGCATTTGTAATTATCACAAAATGTTACCCCGCGCCAATTATCTGCCGGCGATGTGCTATATCCTGATAACTTCCCTGCTCCCGGATTGGGGACATTTTTCTGCTCCCCTGCTGATCAATTCAGTCATGATCTGGTGCTGGTACCGGATGGTCGCTTTATATAATAGTCCGTCACCGGTGATAGCCATTTTCAATATTGGTCTCTTCCTTGGATTTGCAACCCTGCTTTATGTGCCAGCCATGGTATTCCTGATATTACTCTTTTTTGCACTTCTCATTATGCGGCCCTTCCATATTCAGGAGTGGTTTGTCGGTTTTATAGGATTTACTTCTCCTTATTATTTCCTGACGCTTTTTTTATACTTTACCCATCAGCTCAATTGGAGAAACCTGGTACCTCATATCAGTTTTACATTTCCGGCCATACCTGCATCCATCTGGATTATTGCAGCGATCAGCCTGCTTGTCATTCCATTTATTATCGGTGGATTTTATGTTCAGAATAATCTGAATAAAATGCTGATTCATGTCAGAAAAAGCTGGAGCCTGCTGCTGGCCTTCCTCGTTGCGGCTGTATTTGTAATTATTATAAACAAAGCGGGAACCTATGAAAACTGGATCGTAACGGTAATGCCTTTTGCTGTTTTTCATTCAGCTGCTTATTTCTATCCTGTAAACAAGGTCTTTGTTAATGTGCTTCACTGGGTTTCTTTTAGTGTGGCGATTGTAATGAACTATTTCATTTAGTTGCCAACTGCCAACTAATTCCATCGAAAGATTTACCTTTACACAGTAAAACCGATCAGAATGAAATTTGGCGTCATAGTCTTTCCGGGATCCAATTGTGACAGGGATATGCAATTTGCTCTTCAGGAAGAACTGGGTTATGAAGTGCTCATGTTATGGCATAAAGACTCGGACCTGAGTATGTTTTCTACAGATGATTATATCGTATTACCCGGCGGTTTTTCCTATGGCGATTATCTGCGATGCGGCGCCATCGCAAGGTTTAGTCCGATGATGCAACCCCTTGTGCGATTTGCAGAAAAAGGAGGCAAAGTGCTTGGTGTTTGCAACGGATTCCAGATTTTATGTGAGTCCCACCTGCTGCCCGGTGTGTTGTTAAGAAATGCCAACCGGCAGTTTCTCGGAAAGAATATTCATATGAAAGGCGAGAACGGACAGGTGTTAAAAATTCCGATTGCCCACGGTGAAGGAAGATATTATGCGGATGATAAATTGTTGGATGAAATGGAATCCGGCGGACAGATACTTTGGAAATACTGCGATGAAGAGGGTAATATAACGACCGAATCCAATCCGAATGGATCTACCCGTAATATCGTTGGTATTTGTAATAAAAACCGCAATGTGATTGGATTGATGCCGCATCCTGAAAGAGCGGTGTCTGAAAATCTGGGCAATACAGATGGCCGTAGGTTGTTTCAACAAATATTAAGCATTGTAAATCATCAGTCACTTGCGCGACAAACGGCAATGGCAATTCATTAGTACCTTCATCGGCTTATGTATAAGAAATCCGGCTTTTTATTTATCTTTTTAAGTTTCTTATTCTTTAAAGGTAACAGCCAGGATAGCACGGCCATCACATGGGAAGCCAGTTCCTCCAAATCTCTTAATGGAGAATACCAATTGATTTTTAAAGCGAATGTGAAACCAGGCTGGGGATTATATGCTCCCAACCAGGATCTGAGTGGAACTCCTTCCGTGGAACTGTATTTCCCTGATAGTTCT
This sequence comes from Bacteroidota bacterium, assembly GCA_013286315.1. GTDB lineage: Bacteria > Bacteroidota > Bacteroidia > Chitinophagales > Chitinophagaceae > Puia. The sequence continues at coordinate 12,760 of JABDFX010000062.1, forward strand.
TTTTCAGTCAGGTCGGCTTTTGTGACGGAGGGAAAATCCGAAAAACGAACCATTGCTCTTTTTGACAATGCTTCATTCAATTTGTTTCCCGGTAACGCAAAACTTTCCGTACCCATCCTCATCAAGGGCGTTGTGCCGGCTCATGTGTTTGGCACCATTAATTATTTCTACGGAAAAGAGGACTCGTTTTATTCCGGCAGTTATACATTCAATATTACTTTGGAAGGTGGGGTGAGTAGTGCATCCCGAATCCGGATCAACAGTATAGATCTGAAACATCCTGTCAGTCCTTGTGGTGATACTGGTACGGCAGGTAAGGGACTGGCCAGTATTTTTTTGTTGGGGTTACTGGGAGGATTTATTGCCCTGCTGACTCCCTGTGTATTTCCGCTTATTCCATTGACGGTTTCTTTTTTCACAAAAAGCAGTGGAAAAGGGAAAGCCCATGCTTTTTTGTATGGGTTTTTTATTTTCCTGATTTATGTTTTACTCAGTCTGCCTTTTCATCTGCTCGATCATACCGATCCGGAAATTTTAAATAATATTTCTACAAACGTATGGCTGAATCTGCTCTTCTTCGTGATATTCGTGGTTTTTGCCATTTCATTCTTTGGATATTTTGAAATCACCCTTCCCGGCAGTGTGGCAAATTCAGTAGGCAATAAGTCGGGTGGAAGCAGTATCGCGGGAATATTTTTTATGGCGCTGACTCTGGCCATCGTTTCTTTCTCCTGTACTGGACCCATTCTGGGTTCACTGCTTGCCGGGGCATTATCGAATCATGGGGGAGCCATTCAGCTCAGTTTTGGAATGGGTGGATTTGGCCTTGGCCTGGCTTTGCCATTTGCATTGTTTGCTTTATTCCCGGGTTGGCTGGGATCCTTACCTAAGTCTGGCGGCTGGCTGGGCACTGTAAAAGTGGTCCTGGGCTTTCTGGAGCTGGCTATGGCCATTAAATTCCTTTCCAATGCAGACTTAGTGGAACAATGGGGACTCGTTAAACGGGAAATTTTTATCGGATTCTGGGTAATCATCGGGGTACTGATCACCCTTTACCTGATGGGTAAAATCCGTTTTCCACATGATAGTCCGGTAAAACGGTTTACGGTTACCCGAATAGCCTTTCTGCTTTTCTTTGGTGCAGCGACTATCTACCTGGTGCCGGGCCTAACCAATACGTCTGCGGCGAATCTGACCCTGATCAGTGGTTTTCCACCACCCCTTTGTTATTCGGTTTACAAAGATCCAGCGAATTGTGCACACGGGGTCGAGCCTCTCAGGGATTATGAAGAGGCCCTGGTACTTGCCAAAAAATTACATAAACCCATCCTGATTGATTTTACGGGATGGGCTTGTGTGAATTGCCGCCGGATGGAGGAAAACGTTTGGACGGATCCGGAAGTCAGGAAAAGGATGCTGGATTCTTTTGTGGTGGTTTCCCTCTATGTGGATGAACGCCGGCTTTTACCGGCGGTAAACCAGATGGTTTACCCTACTAAAGATGGTGCCCGGAAGAATATCATCACGGTAGGTGATAAATGGGCCACTTTCCAGTCTGAAAATTTCAATGCCGTGTCCCAGCCCCAATATGCCCTGATCAGCCCTGATGAGAGGATTCTCACGTATACAAAGGGTTATACGCCCCAGGCGTCTGAATTCGCAGCCTGGATGGACTGCGGCCTGACCGCTTTCAGGAAATAATTTCATCAAATTTGTATACCGTTTTGTGCCTTATGCCGCGATTTATGCCTGAAACATTCTATATCAGATATGTTATTTCCGTAATATAAACGGTGTTTTTCGAGGTCCTGACAGGCAGTGGGCCCTGTATACCTGGTCATATCCCTGTTGTACCCCTGAAATAAAGGAACGTAATATGGCCCGAATATGAATCGACAATTGCCGGCATAACCCATTATGCACGATATGAGGATTGGACAAAGGGCCGGATTTCTACTGAAAGCCTGAAAAATAAAAGAAAAAAGGCCGTCTTTTAAGACAGCCTTTTCTTTGAACAGTGTAAAAATTTCTTAAAGGGCAATTCTTTTTTCCACCATCATTTTACGCAGGTTGATCAAACCGTAACGCATCCGGCCAAGAGCCGTATTGATGCTGCAGTTTGTCAGGGAAGCGATTTCCTTAAAACTGAGATCGGCATAATGCCGGAGGATAATAACCTCGCGCTGATCTTCAGGAAGCAGGTCCAGCATCCGTCGTACACGGTCGTGGCTTTGCCTCTTCATGATTTTTACGTCAGCACCATCTTCAGTAAAATTGATGACTTCGAAAATGTCCCGGTCATCGCTTGTTTTAATAGCGGGTGTTCTTTTCACCTTGCGGAAATGATCTACGCAAAGGTTGTGAGCAATGCGCATCGCCCAGGGAAGGAATTTACCTTCTTCTGTATACCGTCCACCGCGAATGGTGTCGATAATTTTAATCAGAACATCCTGGAAAATGTCCTCAGCCAGATACTTGTCTTTGACGAGGAAGAGAATGGAAGTGTACAACTTGTCCTTGTGGCGGATTACGAGAGCCTCTAAGGCTTGTAAGTCGCCGTCGCGAAACGAATGGATTAACTCATGGTCGGTTTTCGTGCGTAGCGAATTCATAAACTTCTACGGTTTTTAAAGGTGATAGGATATGTATGTTGGATTTATAAAAAAAATGCTTGGCTTTTCGGTGTAGAAGTTCTTACTCTATAAAATTATTTTATTGTGTTCCTGAATGTTAATCTGCATTTAAAGATATACAATTTTTGGAAAAAACAACATTTTGGGAAAATAATTTGTTGTAGAGGTTCCTATACTTCTTTCCCCATATGGGAAACTACAGGCTAATTGTTTCACTTCCAATATATTTGTTTTCCCAATTATGTCAATGACCACCAAGGTTAAAAAGCCTTTATCCGTATCCGGACCTCTTTCCACCCGAAATTCCATCGAAATAAAAGGGGCCAGGGTACATAATCTGAAGAATATTTCAGTCGACTTTCCACGCAATAAATTTATTGTGGTAACCGGCGTATCAGGTTCTGGAAAATCTTCGTTGACGATTGATACTCTTTTTGCAGAGGGACAGAGACGTTATGCTGAAAGTCTGAGCTCCTATGCCCGCCAGTTTATGGCAAGAATGGATAAGCCTGACGTGGATTATATAAAAGGACTTTGTCCGGCGATCGCCATCGAGCAGAAAGTAACTACCCGTACACCGCGCTCTACGGTGGGCTCCATGACAGAGCTCTATGACTACCTGCGTTTGCTTTTTGCCAGGGTCGGAATTACATATTCTCCTGTTTCAGGCAGGGTAGTTAAGAAGAATGATGTAAAGGATGTGATATCAGCCATGCAGGCAAGACCGACGGGTGACAGGATCCTGATCCTTGTTCCTTTTAAACAGCATACGAACCGGAACGCCACCGAAGAACTGAATATTCTGCTACAGAAAGGATTCAGCAGGCTCTATATCAATAAGGAAACAGTCCGGATCGAGGACTTGCTGGCCATTTCTGCCGAAGGATCGAAGACAAAAAAGCAGGAACCGAAAATTCCAAAGAACGACTTATATCTATTGATAGACCGCATTGTGGTAAAAGAGTTTGATGAAGATGACCATCACCGGCTGGCGGATTCTATCGGTACGGCATTTTATGAAGGGGAGGGCCAGATGTTACTCGAAATCAATGGAACCGAAAAGCTGGCTTTTACGAACCGATTTGAAATGGACGGAATAAAATTCGAAGAGCCGGTACCTAACCTGTTTTCCTTCAATAATCCCTATGGTGCATGTCCGACCTGCGAAGGTTTTGGCCAGGTGCTTGGAATCGATGCCGATCTGGTAATCCCGGACAAAAGGCTGAGTCTCTTTGAAGGTGCCGTGGCACCCTGGAAAGGGGAGAAATTGAGTGCCTGGAAAGACCATTTTATTAAAGTTTCAAAAAAATACGATTTCCCGATCCACAAGCCCATGATCGACCTGACAAAAGCCCAATACCAGTTATTATGGGAAGGGAACAAAGAGGTCAACGGGATCAATGATTTTTTTAAAGAAGTGGAAAGGAACCTGTACAAGGTTCAGTACAGGGTTTTGCTCTCCCGCTACAGGGGCCGTACCAGCTGTCCGGACTGTAAGGGTTACCGGCTGAGACCTGAAGCACTGTATGTCAGGATCGGTGACCTGCATATTGGTGAAATATGTGAAATGCCTGTGGGTAAATTGTTTGCCTGGTTCGAAAATCTTTCTCTGAGCAAATTTCAGCTGCAGGTAGCCAAACGCATACTGATTGAAATCAATAACAGGCTGAAAACCTTGCTGGACGTGGGTTTGGGATATTTAACCCTGAATCGGCTGGCCAATTCGCTCAGCGGAGGTGAAAGTCAGCGCATTCAGCTCACAAGATCGCTGGGCAGCAACCTGACCAACTCATTATATATACTGGATGAACCATCTATCGGACTTCATTCGCGTGATACAAAACGACTGATTGCAGTGCTAAAAGAATTACGTGATCTGGGAAATACAGTAGTTGTAGTGGAACATGATGAGATGATGATGCGTGAAGCAGATTATATTATTGATATGGGTCCGCTCGCAAGTCATCTGGGCGGCGAAGTAGTTGCAGCGGGAAATTATGACACAATCATTAAGAGTGAAGATAGTTTAACGGGAAAATATTTGCGGGGTGATTTAAAAATTGAACCTCCTGCTAAGATCAGGAAGCCCGGTAAATTTATTGTTGTAAACGGTGCAAGACAAAATAATTTAAAAAACATAACGGTGTCATTTCCGCTCAATGTACTTTGTGTGGTAAGCGGTGTGAGTGGTAGTGGTAAAACCACGCTTGTAAAACAAATTCTTTATCCCGCGCTGCAAAAAATAAAAGGTGAGTTCGCAGATAAAGTAGGAATGCATGCATCCATTACCGGGGATGTGGATGCGATCAGCCAGATAGAACTCGTAGATCAAAATCCGATCGGGAAATCCTCACGCAGCAATCCGGTAACTTATGTAAAGGCATATGATGAAATCCGGGAATTATTTTCGAAACAACCTCTCAGTAAATTGCGCGGCTTTCAACCAAAACATTTTTCCTTTAATGTGGATGGCGGACGATGTGATACCTGCAAGGGTGAAGGTGAACAGGTGGTTGAAATGCAATTTCTTGCCGACGTGCATCTGACATGTGAAGTGTGTGGCGGAAAACGATTTAAAGATGAAGTCCTGGAAGTGCATTATCGTAATAAAAGTATCCACGATGTTTTGGAAATGAGTGTAGACGACGCGCTGGATTTTTTTAAAGATGAAAAAGAAATTCTCCAAAAATTAAAACCACTCAGTAGTGTGGGTCTTGGATATGTTAAACTGGGCCAGTCATCTGATACTTTATCAGGAGGCGAAGCGCAACGTGTGAAGCTGGCATCTTTTCTCGGCAAAGGGAAAAGCCTGGGCCATATTCTTTTTATTTTTGATGAGCCTACTACGGGCCTGCATTTTCACGATATTAAAAAACTGCTGACATCCTTCAGCGCTCTGATCGATCAGGGACATTCTGTTCTGGTGGTGGAGCACAATGCTGATGTGATCCGGTCATCGGACTGGGTGATAGACCTTGGACCGGAAGCAGGAGAAGACGGCGGAAACCTTGTCTACGAGGGCATTCCAGCGGGATTGAGGAAAGTGAAGGAGAGCTACACGGGGAAATATCTTTAAAACAAGTGTGGAAGACTGGAAGACTGGAAGATTGGAAGTATGGAAGTATGGAAGTATGGAAGACTGGAAGACTGGAAGTGGGGTAAGAAGTTAGAAAAATTTTCGGGTTACCATTAGTAATATATACTGCAGGACAGACACGCCAACGATCCAGACGATTAAATCTGTTTTTACTTTATTTATTCTGTCGATGAGTTCAACTTTAA
>JABDFX010000063.1:0-16310 GCA_013286315.1 Bacteroidota bacterium
TATTGAATTAACCTTTTAAAAATTATTCTATATGCCAATTACATTTTATACAAAGCACAATATAATTATCGGCCTCTTTTTTTTGTTTTTTTCATGGTCCTTAACAGGTTGTACAAAATTTGTTCAGATCAGTCCGCCGGGAAATCAATTGGTTACCCAAAGTGTATTCAGCAATGATGGAAGCGCCACCGGCGCAGTAAATGGTATCTATTCGCAGATGACTCTCAGTAACGGGTTTGCCAGCGGAGCGCAGGCGAGCGTTACTCAGCTAGCCGGGATGAGTGCAGATGACTTTATTGGGTATACGCCGGGGAACTACCAGGAATTTTTTACGAATTCTATAAACATTTCAAATGGTATCAATTCGGCGAATCTTTGGACGGAGGCCTATGGCTATATTTATACTTGTAATGCCATTTTAGAGGGCTTGAATAATAACCAGTCATTGAGCCCGGCGGTAAATCAGGAATTAAATGGAGAAGCAAAATTCATTCGAGCCTTTTGCTATTTTTATCTTACTAATCTATACGGCGACGTACCATTATATACCTCCTCCAATTATGAAATAAACGCTGTTTCATTAAGGACCCAGGCTTCTTTAGTTTATGCTCAAATCATCAGTGATCTAAGAGATGCTCAGACATTATTAAGTGTTGATTATTCAATTGCTAATGGAGAAAGAATCAAACCTACTAAATGGGCGGCAACTGCCTTGTTAGCGCGGGCATATTTATATGAAAGCAAATGGGATAGCGCCGAAGCAGCTGCCAGTCAGGTGATAGACAATGTTGGGTTGTATTCACTGCCAGCTAATCTTGATTCGGTTTTCCTGAAAAACAGTTCAGAAGCGATTTGGCAACTTCTGCCTGTACAGCCTGGGTCCAACACCCGCGAAGCAGCTAATTTTATTTTAACTGCGAAACCTACAGTTGTTTCGCTAACAAATTTTATTGTTTCTGCATTTGAAATGGGAGACAACAGAAGAAATGATTGGGTTGGGACATACAGTGATGGCACCAATACATGGTATTTTGCGCATAAATATAAAGTTCAGGCCAGTCCAGTCTTAACAGAATATTCGATGGTATTGCGTTTGGCTGAACAATATCTGATCAGGGCCGAAGCGAGAGCACAGGTAAATAATATTTCCGCTTCGCAGGCTGATTTAAATATGATCAGAAATAGGGCAGGACTGTCCAATACAACTGCTGGTGATCAGGCCTCTCTCTTACTGGCCATTGAACATGAAAGACAGGTGGAGTTGTTTTCTGAATGGGGACACCGGTGGCTGGACTTGAACAGAACATCCCGCGCTGACGCAGTTCTGGGTGCAGAGAAACCAAGCTGGAAACCAACTGCAAAACTATATCCGGTTCCATCAAGTGAAATTTTGAATAACCTGCAGATAACACAAAATCCCGGATACTGAGATCCTGAGAGGAATTTACCACCTCTGAAAGGGAAAAATTACTTTTCATTAAAAATAGTGATGCAAAATAATATTGCAAGAGTAGAGCACTTGTCCCATAGATATACTACATCCTGGGCCGTCAACGATATCAATTTCGAGATCAGCAATAGGGGTGTTTTAGGTCTTCTTGGTTCCAATGGTGCGGGTAAATCCACTACGATGAATATCATGTGTGGGGTACTGAATCAGACAACGGGTGAGATATGGATCAACGACATTAATCTGCGAAAAAATCCGAAAGATGCGAAAAGAATAATCGGGTTTTTGCCACAGGTAGCGCCATTGCATTTGGACCTGACTATTGATGAATATCTTATACATTGTGCCTATTTGCGTTTAATCGTGCCGGATCATATTCCTTCGGCGCTTGCAGAAGTTAAGGAACGATGCGGCATTACACAATTCAGCAAAAGAATAATCCGCAATTTGTCTGGAGGTTACCGGCAACGGGTTGGAATTGCTCAGGCTATCATTCATAAACCAAAATTGGTTGTTCTTGATGAAGCAACGAACGGGCTTGATCCAATTCAAATCCTCGAAGTAAGAAAACTAATCCAGGAAATAGGAGAGGAGAGGTCTGTGATATTTTCATCTCACATACTTCCGGAAGTACAGGCAACTTGCAAAGATATCATCATGATCGAGCGTGGAAAAATAGTTTTTTCTGATTCGATGGATGTATTCAATAATTATATAAAACCGGACAACCTTATTGTAAAAATGGACTCGCCACCGGCTATGCAGGATTTAAAAATACTGCCAGGAGTAACAAAGGTTGAAAAGTTGGAAGAACATTCCTTCAGATTACAATTTGAAGATGTTCGCCATCTGACGCAGCAGTTTATCATTCAAAGCCTTGAAGGGGGATGGCAACTGACTGAAATTTATCTGGAAAAAAGTTCGCTGGATGAAATCTTCGCTCAATTATCAAATAGCGGAAAGAAAAATACGAACTAATGAGAATTATCTATCGCATAGCGCGGACAGAACTGAGCCTTTTATTTTATTCTCCGATTGCCTGGTTTGTGCTGATCATTTTCACATTTCAGTCCGGATTGATATTTACTGACAGCCTGAAATATTGGCTCCAGACGGAGCAATCCATGGGAAACTATCTGATCATTCGATGGGGCGGACTGACGCATATCATATTCGCATATGATGGTAGCGGTTTTTATGGGAAAATACAGGCGACGTTATTTCTTTACATACCGCTCTTGACGATGAGTTTAATGAGCCGGGAAACCAGTAGCGGTTCCATTAAACTCTTAATGTCATCTCCGATTAAAGTTAGACAGATTGTTTGGGGAAAGTTTATGTCCATGATGGTCTATTGTTTTTTGTTTATCCTGATCATTTTTCTTTATATCCTGGCTGCAAAATTTTCAATTTTTTCAATGGACTTTTCAATGGCAATGACTGGTCTAGCGGGAACCTATTTATTGATTTGTACTTATTCTGCCATTGGCCTGTTTATGTCTTCGCTGACTTCTTACCAGATGGTCGCGGCAGTCAGCACATTTGTGACGCTGGCCGCGCTAAGTTATATACGCCAGGTCGGACAAAACATTGGTATTGTAAGAGTAATAACCTATTTCGCTTCTCTGGGAGGGCAAACCCAAAACCTAAATAAGGGACTGATTAGTAGTGCCGATATTACATACTTTATTCTTATCATCTGGCTATTCTTATGTTTTACGATGATACGTTTAAGCGATGCCAGATCTCTTCGCTCAGCAGGAACGAAAGTTCTAAGATATGCTGCCGCTATCGCCGGTTTTATAATGCTGGAATATGTGTGTTCAATACCCCGACTTACACTCTACTATGATTCGACTGCCAATAAAAATCAGACTCTTTCGGTCAATAGCCAGCGGATCATCAAAAAATTAAAAACACCACTAACAATCACGGCCTATACAAATATGCTGGACGACCACGCGAGTTTTGGGCTGCCTGATAACTGGAACGCGGATAAAAGATTCTGGGAACCATATCAAAGATTTTTGCCTGATATGGAATTCAAGTATGTTTATTATTATGATACTTCTGATTATACCGGTTTTACCATTAAAGAAAACGCCAGGCTGAACATGAGTCAGATTGCAAAAAAAACGGCGGATGCATACGGCTATAATATAAACATGCTTTTACCCCCAGCAGAAATGCGGAAACGAGTAAACCTGAAACCTGAAGAATACCGGTTTGTACGTTTGTTGAAATCAGGAGAAAAAAAAACATACCTAAGGTCCTTTGACGATTATATTAATGGAGGACAGCCCACCGAATACGAAACCATAGCGGCGATTGCGCATTTGGTGAATCCAGCCCCAAAGATTGTCTTTGTCAATAGTGAATATGAGCGTAGCATCCTGAAAAACGATCCAGAAGGGTACCGCAGGATAACGATCGTCCCGGGTTCCAGATGGTCCCTGATCAATCAGGGTTTTGACATAGATACGCTTTCTCTGAAGACTGGGGAGATACCAATAGAAACCAATGTTCTTGTGATCGCTGATCCAAAAATTGCATTTAGCCCACTTGAAATGCAAAAGATAGATAGATATATTTCTTCTGGAGGAAATATGTTGATTGCGGCAGAGGCGGGAAGGAAGACGGTGCTTAACCCCTTACTTAACCGCCTCGGAGTTAGTATAAGAAATGGGAACTTACTTCAGGGAAACGATCCATTATTTGCACCGGATCGTATAGAGGCAAAATTTTCGCAAGGAATCGGAAACATATTTGACAAGAATAAATTAATTATGGAGGGCCATGATAGTTTGATGAAAGTAGCACTAACTGGTGCTGCAGGTCTTGAATACGATATTAAGGGAGATTTTAAGGTTGAACCTGTTTTAATAACCGACTCTGGAAATACCTGGAATAAGGAAGAAAGTTTTTCATTGGATACAGGTCATATAAGTTATAAACCTGATCGGGGTGATCAGATGTCAAGTGTTCCGGTGGCTCTTGCGTTAACCAGGAACATTAAGGGACAGCAACAACGAATTATGGTGTTGGGAGATGCTGATTTTATGAATAATCAATTGATAAATTATGAAGGCAATAGTGCTTTTATAGTTCAGATGTTCCGTTGGTTTAATGAAGGAATTTATCCCATAGATACGGATATAAAAACATTTGATAATAATTTCCGAATTCATCTTGATAACCTTTCTTTAATCAGGATGATATTTCTGGGAGTCATTCCAATTACTCTGGGCGTTTATTGTACTTTACTATTACTATATAGAAAAAGAAAATAATTAATGAGACGGTAACTTTCTATTATCAGATATTCTCTAAAGGCGGAGAAAACGATGATACTGATTGTCGGAATCTTTAAAAATAACGCGTATAGTTCATAGGCCCTGGAAATGGACGGATCCTTCCTACGTAGTTAATCTTAATTGTAAGATTTCTGATATTCTCAATATAGAAATAGATCCTACGCGCAGAATGGTTGACATTAACAGAAAAGATAATTTTATTAATGTCAAATAAATTTATACCTCTTAGAAATCTTACTTGCGATTAAGAGATATGATTATTTCAGAGATTCAAACTCCTTGAAAATTATATGGATTAAAAAATCAATCTCAAATTCAAAAGTGACAATGATTTAGGTATAAAATATATATTGCAAATTGCTTGAAAACTTCTGATTAACAGTCAAACGTTGATTGATGCTAAAGAGCTTTGAACAGTTGTTCTTCAGGTTTGTTTTGCAAGTGAAATTACTCCTCGATTATATTAATAATTTTCTGTACTTCAATAACCAATAAAGCGTATTTTTATTTCGGTTGATTGTATATAAAATAAATAAAGGGCCAATTGCTGGCCCTTTATTTATTATGGTTGGGGTTCATGTTATCTAAATGAAAGCAAAACAGATCTGTTTATTTGAGCGTATTCAATTTTTCATGTAAGTCAACCAGGTCAGCTTTATTTAATAATTCCGTAGCTAGCTCGATGAGTTCCTTTCTGGTTTCTTCTGAAACAACCTCCAGAACCTCGAGCAACCTTTCTCCATTTTTAGTCATTAACCCATGTTCTATAATGAGTGCTAAAAGCAATACATTAGTGCGTGAAACCTTCATGCCCATCTTTATCTTTTGATTCATACCCGGAAAGGAAAGCATCGCTTCATAAAACTTCGAAACATCGTTTGACGTGGTAGCCATAAAATAATTTTGATATTGCTTAAATAATTTAAAAATTAAAAATAGCCCATTGGAAAATAGTAATACCCGTTTATCCCCTTCAGAATTTGAATGGGATCGTTATTTTATCCTTCGTTGAATTATCTTGCTTACAGAAATTGAATCGTGAACATGATAAGTGAGATTAAGGAAAGCGGCAGACAGATGCCCTCTTGTGATGAGCTGAATCAAAAGGATTTAGTGGAATATCTGTCCAAACTCGGGATTGAACCTGCAGATAAAAAGAAATTGCATGAGTACTGGTATCATTCTCCCATCAACCCGCCGGATAAAACGCCATCCTTTAAAATAGACAGACGAACCAACCGATGGTATGATTTCAGTCAGGGAACCGGCGGTTCCCTGATTGACCTCGGAATTATTTTGCATAATTGTTCGGTCGGTGATTTTTTGAGAAAATTTGAAAATCCATTTGCGCTTCCCATCCATATTCCGCCTCCTAAAGCCGAAGTGTTGGAATCTCAGGCCGCTGCTAAGAATGAAATTATTTCTGTCGGACCGCTAATGTCATTGCCTCTGCTCAGCTATTTGGCTTCCCGTGGCATATCAAAAGAAATAGCAAACGAATATTGCAGAGAAGTTCACTACAAAAATAGCCATGGAAATTTTTATGCCATTGGATTTGAAAACGAACTGGGTGGCTATGAGCTCCGAAGCAAATATTTTAAAGGGGGGACGTTTCCCAAAGATGTGACCCATATATACAATGGCGCTCCAGAAATTGCCGTGTTTGAGGGATTTTTCAGTTTTCTCTCCTTTGTCAGCATGAATCCTGACATGGATCATTATAATAAGGATTACCTCATATTGAATTCCCTGACACAATTTGAAAAAGGCCGTAAGATTATGGAAACCTATGAAAATGTCAATCTGTATCTGGACAGGGATAAGAGCGGACTCGATAAGACAGCATACGCATTGAAGCTCTCGCCGCAATACAAAGACAAAAGCGGCTTTTATGAAGGGTATAAGGATTGCAATAAATTCCTGACGAACGACCCTATGCAGGAAGTGAAAATCCGGGAGCACAAAAGATCCAGGGCATGAGTGAGAAAGAAGATAACCGGACTAAATGGTTGCATATCCGGCTTCGTCCTGACGAATACAACAAGATACAGGAGCTCCGTAGTAAGTCCATATCGCCGAAGATGAGTGATTATGCAAGAAGAGTGATTTTGAAACTACCTGTTACTATCAGGCAGCGAAATCAGTCCATGGATGAATTTATGGCAGAAATGATAAAACTGCGCGCAGAACTGAGTGCGATTGGCAATAATTTCAATCAGGCCGTGCACAAACTTCATTTGTTAAAAAATGTCAACGATTTCAAAACCTGGGTAATGATGAACGAAACGACCAAACTGGCGCTAATGGAAAAGATAGAAGAAATAAAAAGCAGGATCAATCAATTTGCCGATCAATGGTTGGGATAATCAATCCAAGTCCTAGTTTAAACGACGTATTTCACTACAATGAAAACAAGGTTAGGGAAAAGGCGGCGGAATTTATTCATGCCGCCAATTATCCGAAGGATACGGAGAAGTTGGGAATAACTGATAAGTTAAACATGCTGAAAAATCTGGCAGCTCTGAATCAAACGACTGAACTAAATGCCATCCATATTTCATTGAATTTCCATCCGTCTGAGAAGTTTGACAACGAAAAACTTACAGCCATTGCTGACAGCTATATGGAAAAGATAGGTTTTGGAAAACAACCCTACCTGGTTTACGAGCACACGGATGCAGGTCATCCGCATATCCATATTGTAACAACCAGTATCCGGGCGGATGGCACCGCGATCAACACTTTTATGATTGGTAAAAATAAATCCATGCCGGCAGTGGCGCAGATCGAAAAGGATTTCGGACTGGTCATCGCGAAAGGACGGGGAAATAATGTCTGGGAGATGCCTCCTGTCAATATAGAGAAGGTACAATACGGGAAAATGGAAACAAAACGCGCAATTTCAAATGTAATCAATCATGTTTACAAGCAATATAAATTTACGTCTATTCACGAACTGAATGCCATCTTAAAACAATTCAATATTATGGCTGACCGCGGAGAAAAAGGGTCCTCTCTTTACAAGAATAATGGAATTGTCTATCGTGTCCTGGATGATCAGGGTAATAAAATCGGTGTCCCGATCAAGGCAAGTACGATTGCAACCAGGCCAACACTGAAAAATCTAACTATAAAGTTCGATGCTAATAAAACTGCCAGGGAGCCTTTTAAGCAGGGAATTAAAAATATTATTGACTGGACATTGATGCAAAACCCTGGGATGTCAATTAATGAACTGTCCGAGGCTTTGAAAAGAGATAAAATACATCTTGTTCTGCGACAAAACGACCAGGGAGTATTATTCGGTATAACCTATGTTGATCTCAAGCATAAAGCCGTTTTTAATGGCAGCGATCTTGGTAGTAATCAGGGCAGAGAATACACGGCGAAGGCAATGCAGGAAAGATGTGGTATAATTCCCAAGTCGGTCCGGCCAATTAAATCGGTCAGGCAAATTAAAAAAAACCAGAATCAGGCTCCTTATTCGTCCAGACAAATAAATAACTCGCCATTGTATTCCAATTTTAGAAAAGACGAAATCAGGCGACACATTGCCAATATGAAACTCGGCAGGAAATATTTTGCTAAAGCCGTCCAGGAAAGATCGCAATTTATTCCTAAACAAACCCGGTCACGCAAAAAGAATCAGTTACCGATTGTGTATGCACCAAAGCAAATTAAAGATTCACCTTTTCAAGCCTATTTTCCAAATGAAAAAATCAGACAGCTGGTGACCGCTATGAAAGCAAATCCCTGGCAGGGCACTCTTAGCTTAATTCCGGAATTTTTACAGCCGACCCTTGAGAATGACCAGGCGGCTTATGAATTTGCTGCAAAAAAGAAGAAACGAAAAAAAAGGAGATATTAAAAAGCACTCAGCATGCAGACCGGCGAAAATGAACAGGACATGCGCAGGATCCTGGATATGACCAGGCTTTTCAGCATCTTACTGCTCACCTTGCACTTATATTTTTATTGCTATCAGGCTTTCAAAGAGTGGATGCTTACGGCAACTATACCCGATAAAATTCTCGCAGCCGTTGCCAAAACCGGTCTGTTCAATAATTTTTACCAGTCCAAATTAATGTCCCTGATTTTTTTATTGATCAGTTTGCTGGGAGCCCGTGGACGTAAAGATGATATGATCAATCCCTCGAAAGTGTGGACCTATACATTATTGGGGCTTATTATTTATTTTAGCAGTGGCTTTATTTTGACACTTTCTATTCCCACCGAAACCCAGGCCTTGATTTATATGATCGTGACATCGGTGGGGTATCTCTTAACCCTTGCCGGAGGGACAATGCTTTCCAGGATCTTTAAAGTCAAATTAAGTAATCAGAATGTTTTTAATAAGGACAATGAAACATTCCCCCAGCAGGAAAAACGCCTGGAGAATGAATATTCAATAAATCTTCCGGCGCGTTATAAGGATAAAAATAAAATAAAGGATTCATGGATCAACTTTATTAATCCCATGCGCGGCCTCCTGGTCATGGGATCCCCCGGAAGCGGAAAATCTTATTTTATTATTCAGCATATCATAAAGCAACACCTGGAAAAAGGATTTTCCATGCTGGTATATGATTTCAAATACCCGGATCTTTCTCTGATCACTTATAATCATTATTTGAAAAACAGGAATAAATTCAGCGTTTCGCCCGCTTTTTATCTGATCAATTTCGATGACTTAAGCAGGAGCAGCCGCTGTAATCCGCTGGACCCCATATTTATGACTGATATAACCGATGCAGTTGAATCGGCCCGCACTATCATGCTCGGACTAAACAGGGACTGGATCAGAAAACAAGGGGATTTCTGGGTTGAATCCACGATTAGTTTTCTGACGGCCATTATCTGGTTCCTGCGCCGGTTTCAGGATGGAAAATATTGTACGTTACCCCACGCGATTGAGCTCATGCAGGTTCCCTACGACAGGCTGTTTCCGGTCCTGGGTACAGAAAAAGAGATCAGTACCTATATCAATCCCTTTGTTTCGGCCCACGCAACGCATACTACCGACCAGCTGGAAGGCCAGATCGGCGGAGCGAAAATCGCCATTGCCCGCCTGTCAGCTCCAAGTTTATATTATGCTTTGTCAGGGAATGAATTTACCCTTGATATAAATAATCCTAAAGAGCCCAAGATTCTTTGTATTGCCAACAATCCTCAAAAAAAAGAAGTGTACGGAGCTGTTTTGTCCTTATACATATCAAGGCTCACAAAGCAGATCAATAAAGCTAATCAATTAAAAAGCAGTTTGATCTTTGACGAATTCCCAACCATTTATTTTAATTCAATTGACAGCCTGATTGCGACTGCAAGGTCTAACAGGGTAGCAACTACTATTTCGGTTCAGGATTATAGTCAGCTTAAAAGCGAGTATTCGAGGGATCAGGCCGAAGTCATCATAAATATAGTAGGGAATGTCATTTCCGGCCAGGTATCCGGCGATACGGCTAAATTCCTGGCTGAACGATTTGGAAAAATCCTGCAGCAAAGAGAAAGTTTATCCATTAACAGTACAGAAACTTCGGTGAGCCGTTCCATGCAACTGGAAATGGCGATACCTGCGTCCAAAATTGCCAGCCTTAGCAGCGGGGAATTTGTAGGTATGGTGTCGGATAACCCGGATCAGGAAATCGAACTTAAAACTTTTCATTCTAAAATTGTCAACAACCATGAAGAACTTGCCAAAGAGAGAGTTAGTTATAAATCCATTCCAATGATCAGGGAAATTAGTCAGGAAGAAATACTAAGTAATTACGATCAGATTAAGGAAGATGTGCAGACTGTCGTCATTACGGTCATGCAGAAAATAATCAATGACCCCTCCCTTCATTACTTGGTTGCTAAAAAAGGGAGTCAATCGTCATCAGCTGCGGGCACGGCCAGCCGGTAAAAGATCATTGGCTTAGTAACCCACCCTCACTACTCCGTTTTTTATAGCATATAAGACAAGACCAACCCTGCTTTTTACATTGAGTTTTGAAAATAATGAATCCCGGTAATTGTCGACAGTTCTGGCGCTAATCTTCAGCTCACCGGCAATTTCCTTATAGGTTTTATCAGTACTGGCCATTTGTAAAAAACGCAATTCATTTTCAGTCAGGTTGATACTGTTGACAAGTGGAGTTTTGGAGTCGGTATTTTTTAACAGATTTACCAGTTTGCCTGTTGTATTACCGGAATAATAATAACCCGTTAGCATAGTCGTCTCAATGGCATAGCGCAGTTCACTGGGGTGGATATCCTTTTTTAAAAAACCCCGGACACCGGATTGTAAAAGCCTGATCATTGCCAGCTCTGAATCATACACTGAAAGGACCAAAACATAAATGCCGGGATAGTGTTCACGCATCCATTTGGCCGTTTCATAACCATCTAATTCAGGCATGTCTATGTCAAGTAATACCAGATCGGGTAAATGATCAGGCTGGATCTTTTCTATCAGATCATTTCCATGTCTGGCAAGCAACATGACACTACAATCATCAAATCTATCGATAACCGATGCCAGTGCATCTCTCAGCAGGATATGGTCGTCCACCATAGCGATTTTAATAATTCTGTTCTTAGTTTGGCTCATTTTCTGGATTAAGTGGCATCGTAATTCGAATAAGAGTTCCCTCACCTGGTTTGCTCTCAACGGAAAAATCCGCATCGAGCAAATTTGCCCGGTATTTCATATTGGTTAAACCGCCACCGTGCCGGTAAGTTTTTCCGTTGGCAAGAAAATTTTCTGCGATAAAGCCTTTTCCATTGTCCCTGATGGACATACTGGTTGCATCCTGGGTACATTCAAGCACGATCAAGATCCTGCTGGCCTGCGCATGACGGATTATATTGCTGATGGCTTCCTGCAGGATGCGAAAGAGAATGATTTCCTTTTGCTCAGCCAGGTAATTATAATTACCCCGGATTTCAAAATCAATATCATATTTCTCTGTTTTTTTCAGCAGATTGACCTGGCTCTCGATCGTCTTTGCAAGTCCGGCTCCCCGGATTAGTTCCAAACTCAGGCTTTTTGAAAGATCCCGCAGGTCATCCATTGCCTTGGAGAGCAGGTCAACCGCATATTCAACTTTTTCCGCACTTTTAGCTCCAATATCAGAACCAATGGTGTTCAGGTGAAGTTTAGCCAGAGAAATAAACTGGCCGATATTGTCATGGATCTCTCTCGAAATATTCTTCAGAGTCTGTTCCTGCACTTCCAGTTCACTTTTTAGAATTTCTTTTTCATATTTGTTTTTAACATCTTCCAGCTGATTCAAAAAAGCATGCTGCTTTTTCTGGTATAAAAACAAAATGCCTGCAATGAAGCTAATTAATATGGCAATCAAAATTATGATCACCACAAAGATAATCAGAATGGCTCTTTTCTCCTGCATCTCATGGCTTTAATGAATAATATATAACTTATTAACTGGGAATAATTATTAACGGAATAAAAGGCTTCCGCGACATCGTCCATTTTCTTATATTGGAAATAACTGCTAATAAAAAGAGTAGGAATCAAAAGGAAAAAATAAAAAAGAATTCCAGTGACCATCCAAAAAGAAGGTTCCTTCCGAAGCTCTGCTATTTTGGGTTTTAATAGAATCTCCCTGAAATAAACCATGCAGGGTATGATCAGAATAATACATTCATATACTTCAGGCAGGCCAAGATTTTCTTTAAAATCCTTCTTTGCAACATGGTAGATATCATTTGAAAGGAATAGTCCGGTCAGAACCCAGACAAGTTTCTTTACTGTGCCCGATTTAATCACCCTTGTCAGAAAATATACAAAGTAAACAAGTTCAAAAGCGGTGAATATAATGTTAACGACCGGTCGGGTATCGGGATAAAATCTATTAAAGAAGTTCGCCAGGACATTTCCAATACTATAAATAGGAAGGCTTCTCATGTAAACGGGATTATATTTTCGAAAGCAATAAAATAGTGAAAATAAAAGCAAAACAACGGAGAAGATGTCTTGAAGGATGTTAGATATAGAGGCGATTAGAGAGGCCATTTCGGTTGTTTCAGTGAAGGTACAATACCTGATTAGAATCGGATACCGTGAAAACACCCTGTTATCTCAGGAAAAAAACTGTAATACAATAGACAAACACTGACTGTTCACACCATGTCCTTATTAGCTTTATCGTCCCATTGATAGTTAATGAAATAGAGGACAAGGGACGTTTTTATTCAGGATTACCTGTAAATATGAATGGGAGGAGAAAATGCGATCAATTATTCGAAGATTGAACGTAAAGATCTCCATTACATTAACCGAACCGTATTAATTTTTTCAGCTGAGGCTGCTGGCTTACCCGCGCAGATTTGATTTAGCGGGCCGGAAAGGTATTGTCTGATGTTTCAGTATGACTGGTTGTTATTTGAATCATGAAGACAGGTTTCCGGTGACAGGGTCCGGTTAGTTAGCCGTTCCTGTTAAAAGTATATCAAAATTGTATAATCTAAGAAATACGGAAATATTATGGATAAGCGGGACAATGAATTAACAGAGAAGATACCATCCGAGTTAGATCAACTATACAGAGAGATGATGAATCAAGTGGATATTATCATGCAGGAGAATAGTGATGGACTTACCAAAACAAAGCTTTGCCTCGAAGCCATTCTCAAAATATTGGAAAAGGTTCGGGAATATATTTTGAGTCATCCTTTTGCCGATAACAGAGAAGAGATATCATTCTTTAAAGTAATAAAACCGAAGTTTTACTCAGAGTACATATACTACTCTAGAATTTACCGGATAGAGATATTAAGACCGACTGGAGGCTATGAGGATGAATTGAATTACCTGCTAAAAGAATTAAAAAGGCTGAATGACTTTTTCCAGGCAAACCTGGCATTTTATCAATATTTCAGGACTGACTCTGAGTTTATGGATGAGACTTATTTTGTCCGAAGCAGTGGCGAAAAAACCGTGATGCTGGACCATTTTTCTCCGGATGCCGATCCCCGCTTCTGTACCAGCCATGATTATAAAGTTTCCAGAATTCTGGCCAATGAACGGTTAAAGATTTATCTCAATACAACTTTGGACATACTAAAAAGGAACGAAGGCGTCTCCTCAGGTCAGGGAAAGCCTGATACATTGACTACCTGGACCGCTCCCAAGTCAGCGCTGATTGAGCTGATTTATGCGCTTCAGTCCTTCGGCGCTTTTAATTATGGTCGGGCTGAGATTAAAGATATAGCTGATCTTTTTGAACGCACCTTTAACATAAACCTGGGAAATCTCTACCGGACTTTCCAGGAAATCAGGATCAGAAAGAAGGGGCGTATTTATTTTCTAGACCAATTAAGAGAACAACTAATAAAACGCATGGATCATGCTGATGAAAATCCAAGGTGACCTTGAAAATAACTTAGCCGTATACGGCAGTGATGTGATTTGATCCAGTGATGTGATTTTATCCTGTTATAATATGATAGTGAGCTTGATTTATCCTGGTATGAACAAATATTAAAAATCGAATCATCAGAATAATTATTTTAAAAAATGCCAAAAATAATTTCCTGTATACGCCCGCGGTGTGAAATGACCGTCTTTTTACTCCTGATATTTGTTTTGAAAACAAAGAGACAACTGCTCACTGCAAATAAAAAAATCGGAACGAAACAAAACTAATCACAAAATCTGAAACTATGTTGCACGCTATTTCCTGGTCAGTATTCCTGATGACACTTTTATGTTTGGCTTTGGTTTATTGGTTGTTTATTGGAATATTTTATTACTCTATGGAACTCAAACAAATGATTGCTGGAAAATCAACAACAAAATCAAAGACGCAAAACGTTTCAAACAGCTCTTTGTTTTTGGGAGCAGATGAATCCTTCGGAACCGGTCATAATGGATCTGCTGCGTCAAAGGAAGGCTTAAATCCAGAAAAAGTTGCTGAAGATATTAAAAATACCGCCTTATTTCCCGTGGCCTACCGCCTGGTCGATGAACTAAAGGAGACCATAAACGAGTCGGCTGCAAAAAAGAGCGCTAAAGAAGAATTATTTTTTGCATTGCAAATTATACTTGGCAAAGATTCTTATTCGGGTCTTAAAAGCACCCCTTTTAAAGTTGCCATTAATAATCTTATCGAATCGGAATGCCTTTCAAAAGCCGGTTTCAATTTAAAAACGGAAGAACTGAGTATGCTTTGGAAAAGGTAGGCAGCAAATAAAATTTCGTAAAAACATTTACTCTGCGTTCCCGGGATGCAACGATTGTGTGGTTGGCTGGAGGGGTTAGTTTGTAGCCCGGGGCCGCAGAGCATTTTCTTAAATACTTAAAAAAACACAATCAGTATGAAGCAGTTAAAAATGAAACGCTTGTTGAAAAGAGCCTCCCTGTTTCTGATAACCAATTCTGGACTAGTGCTGGCGGCTGCTGCCCAGACGGCAGGTGATGCGAATACCGGTATTACGAATGCGACGGACAGTGTAAAAAGTTATTTCCAAAACGGTGTAAATCTGATGTATGCCATCGGAGCGGTGCTTGGGCTGGTCGGAGCGATCAAGGTTTACCAAAAATGGTCGCACGGAGATCACGATACCAGCAAAGTGGCTGCCAGCTGGTTTGGGAGCTGTATTTTCCTGGTTGTGGTGGCTACCATTCTGAAAGCTTTCTTTCTAGGATAACACTTGCATCATGACAAGGGAATTACCCATTATTGAATTTGCCGGAACTGCCTTCTATGTGGATATTCAGGAGGATGAATTCCGGCAGGTTACAAATCCCAGGAATAAAATTCATTTTGATTTGTTGGATAGTTCTGATGATTTAGAGTTGTCGCTTGCTTTTGACAAACGGACCCTGAATGCTTATATGGGAGAGCTTAATATAGCAGACTTGCCGGTATACGTTGAAATGATCAATATTCCTTCGTTTGTGAGTATGGACCCGGTGGGAGTAGCCCGCAAATGCAATTTTCCTGATAACTTTTTTACAGATGATTAAAGTAGAATATGACCGATCAGGATAAAAATATTTCAGAAAATAGGAGAAAAGGATTTTATGAGCAGTGTCTATCGGATTAATAAGGGAATTAATAAATCTCTGGAATTTAAAGGGTTGAAGGCGCAGTATATCTGGTGGCTTGCGGGCGGAATGATGGGTGTATTGATCCTTTTTGCCATCATGTTTATCTTGGGTCTCAACTCGTATATCTGTGTCGCATTTGCGTTTATTGCCGGGGGTGCAATATTTATCGGTGTGTATAAGCTTAGCAATAAATATGGTGAGTTCGGAATGATGAAAATGATGGCGAAAAGAAGCGTTCCTCACGAAATCAAATCAAAGTCAAGAAAACTGTTTATAAAAGATTAATCAATGGAAAGGAGTCTGGAAGATATATTTCCGATTATGGATATCGAAAACGACTGTATCGTTTCCAAAATGGGTGATATTACGGTGGCCTTTGAAGTTCATTTGCCGGAAATATTCAGCTGTTCCAATAATGACTATGAGTCCTTTCATCAAAGCTGGGTAAAAGCGATCAAAGTTTTGCCTAAAAATTCCGTTCTGCATAAGC
>JABDFX010000063.1:16320-18636 GCA_013286315.1 Bacteroidota bacterium
ATAAGCAGGATTGGTTTGTTGAAGGGTCTTATGGCTCTGACTTTTCAAAGGATGATCAATCCTTCCTGTCAAGAAGTTCAGAAAGATTTTTTAATGAACGTCCGTTTTTACAACATAACTGTTATATTTTTCTGACACGCAAGCCGGAAAACCGCAAACTGTCAACTTCTTCGGCATCCAGTCTGATGAGAAAATCAATCGTTCCTGATGAAACCCTGAGTCCCCAGCTTACGCAGGAATTTCTTGATAATGCCGGCCAATTTGCTGTAATCCTTGAGGATTGTGGCCTGGTGCGTCTTAAACGGTTAACTAAGCAACAATTGGCCAGCAGCAGCAGGGAATTCGGAATCATTGAGAAATACTGCTATCTGCTGGAGACCAATTCGCAGCCGGTTATCAGGGATATTTCTTTCAAGAATGGTATTCAGATCGGCAGCCAGTACTGTCAGTTGTATACCCTTGCAGATGCAGCGGATCTCCCGCCGCTTTGCGGATCACGGATTAATTATGATAAATACTCAACGGATAAAACCAAGTTTTCAATCGGTTTTGCGGCGCCGCTTGGCTTGCTGCTTCCCTGTAACCACATTTATAATCAATATGTATTTATAGACGACGCCCAGGCAACGTTAAAGAAGCTGGAGAGTAAAAAGTTGCGCCTTCAGTCACTTTCTGCCTATTCCCGCGGAAATTCCATTGCGATGGATGCCGTAAATGATTTTTTAAATGAATCCATTTCCGAACAGCGGCTGCCGATTAAAGCGCATTTCAATGTGCTGGTCTGGACTAGTGATAAGGAGAAATTGAAGGATGTTAAAAATATGGTCTCGACTTCCCTGGCCCAGATGGAAGCTATGCCGAAACAGGAAACGCTCGGGGCAGCGCAGATTTTTTGGGGAGGTATACCCGGGAATGCAGGGGATTTTCCTTCCAATGATTGCTTTGATAGTTTTGCCGAACAGGCAAGTTGTTTTTTTAACCAGGAGACCAATTATAGAAGTTCAATTTCACCAGTGGGCATCCGGCTCGGTGAGCGTCTGAACGGCATGCCATGTCACGTAGATCTCTCTGATGAACCCATGAAAAAAGGTATCATCACCAATCGGAATAAATTCATTTTAGGTCCGTCAGGGTCTGGTAAATCCTTTTTTACAAACCACATGGTCCGCAGCTACTATGAGCAGGGCACGCATGTTGTACTCGTTGATGTGGGCCACAGCTACAAGGGACTTTGCACACTAGTCAATGGCTATTATTTCACTTATGATGAAAAAAAAATCCGATTCGCTTTAATCCGTTTTACCTTTCTTCCGGAGATACCCTGGATACGGAAAAGCGTGAATCGATAAAAACACTTGTGTTATCCCTTTGGAAAAAGGATAATGAAACCTTTCGCAGAAGTGAATATGTCGCTCTGTCAAACGCCCTGCAATTGTATTTTGAATACCTGGGTAAAAATTCAAATGTTTTCCCTTGTTTCAACAGTTTCTATGAGTATGTCCGCGATGTATTTACAGTTATCCTCAAAGGAGATGAAGTAAAAGAAAAGGATTTTGATATTTCCAACTTTTTATACGTCTTGAGGCCCTTCTATATCGGCGGCGAGTTCGATTATTTACTGAATGCCAAAGAAAACCTGGATTTATTGCAGCAACGGTTTATCGTCTTCGAACTGGATAATATCAAGGATCATCCGATCCTCTTCCCGGTCGTTACGCTGATCATCATGGAGCTTTTTATTTCCAAAATGAGAAAATTAAAAGGCGTTCGCAAAATGATCCTGATTGAAGAAGCATGGAAAGCAATTGCCAAGGAAGGCATGGCCGAGTACATCAAGTATCTGTTTAAAACCGTCCGTAAGTTTTTTGGAGAAGCCATTGTGGTGACCCAGGAAGTGGATGATATTATTCATTCGCCGGTGGTGAAGGAAAGTATCATAAACAACAGCGATTGCAAAATCTTACTTGACCAGGCAAAATATCAGAACAAGTTCGATCAGATCCAGGAACTATTGGCACTGACTGAAAAGGAAAAGGCACTTGTCCTGTCAATCAACAAAGCAAACGATCCAACCAGGAAATATAAAGAGGTATTCATCAGTTTGGGAGGTATTTCAAGCAAGGTTTACCGTACAGAGGTATCTCTGGAAGAATATTTAACCTATACAACCGAGGAATCAGAAAAAATGAAAGTTCAGGAGTATACACAAAAGTATGGCGGACTTAAAAAAGCAATAGCTGTCCTGGCCATGGAAATTCGATCCCAATCAGCTTAAAAAAAAATTCAAATGAAAAAAATATTCGTTCTGTCTTCATT
>JABDFX010000064.1 GCA_013286315.1 Bacteroidota bacterium
TGTTGCAGGCGGGAAGAAAGATCCATATCACCTGGTACGTGCTGAGCGACTATATATCAGCAATCCTATCCTGGATGATTCTGTATTTTACCCGGCGATTTCTTCTGCAGGAACCAATCTTTATCGACGGAGAACTGTTTCTCAATAACCGTTTCTGGCTGGGCCTGCTCCTGATTCCGGCCGGATGGATTGTTTTTTATGCGCTCACGGGAACCTATCATTCTCTGTATAAAAAATCCCGTCTGAATGAATTTTCCAGTACCGTACTTTCGAGCCTGATCGTATGCACCATTTTGTTTTTTGCCATCGTTATCAACGATCCACAAACAGACTACCGTTACTACTACAAAGCTTATTTCATTTTCCTGTTCATGCATTTCGGCATCACATGGGCCGGCAGGTGGCTACTGTTATCAATGGCTAAAATGCAGATCCGGAAGGGAAAAATCGTGTTTAACAGCCTTTTGATTGGATCCGGAAACATTGGGGTCAAAACCTTTGAAGATACCGTCAGCGGGCTCCGGGCGAACGGATATCAGTATACCGGATACGTGCAACCGAATTCAGTCCCTGACATCATGAATATAGCCCTCCCCTGCCTGGGTAACACCGACCGTTTGGAAGAAATTGTTGACCGTCAGAATATACAGCTGGTCGTTATCGCCCCCGGAAGAAATGATCAGTCATCCGCTGAAAAACTAGTCCAGCGCATGAGTGAAAAAGACGTTGAAATCAAAATCATTCCCGATATACTCGATATATTGTCAGGTTCTGTAAAAACCAGCAATCTGTTTGGCGCTCTGCTGATCGATATCCATACCGGTCTGATGCCTGAATGGCAAATGCACTTTAAAAGACTGATCGATGTCCTGTTTTCCATTTTTTCATTAATCCTGCTCTCTCCGCTTCTGTTATATACAGCTATTCGGGTAAAATTAAGTTCTCCCGGTCCGGTTTTTTATTCTCAGGAAAGGACGGGATTCAAGGGCAAAAAATTCCTGATACATAAGTTCCGTTCCATGTTTAAGGATGCGGAAAAAGACGGTCCCTGTTTATCTTCTGAACACGATGACCGTATCACCCGCTGGGGAAAAACGATGCGTAAATGGCGTATTGATGAACTCCCGCAACTGCTGAATGTTTTAAGGGGTGAAATGAGCCTGGTCGGTCCCAGGCCCGAAAGACAATACTACATTGACCGCATTCTGCAGGAGACACCCTATTTTAAATATCTCCTGAAGGTTAAACCCGGTGTCACTTCCTGGGGAATGGTACAATTCGGATACGCTGAAAACGTTGATGAAATGATAGAGAGAATGAAATATGACCTTATTTACATTGAAAATATTTCCCTGGGCCTCGACTTTAAAATCATGATGCATACTTTACTGACGATTATTAAAGGCAAGGGCCGGTAAGTTCCAAACCAGCGCTTATTTGAAAATAACACTCATATTCCCTGCTATATTTTTTGTTCTTTCCGCCAGCGCGCAGTCTGACTGGAATCAATCCCTTCGTTATGACCTGCGTGTAAAGTTCTTTCCGGCTGAACATACTGCAGATGCGATGATGAAACTGAAATACGCGAATCATTCACCCGATACCCTGAATTTTATCTGGTTTCATATATGGCCCAACGCCTATCGGAACGACAAAACACTATATAGCGACCAGTTATTGGAAAACGGAGATACCAGGTTTTATTTTTCATCCAAAGAAAAAAAAGGTTATATCAATCACCTGGATTTCCGGGTGGATGGCACCCGCGCAGTCATTCAGGATCATCCGGAATTTATTGACGTAATCAAATTAATATTACCTAAACCGCTTTTACCCGGTGACAGCATAACCATTTCATCCTCTTTCCACTTGCAGATTCCGTTTAATTACAATGGCAACGGGTATATAAAACATCATTTTGAATTCAGAAACTGGTACCCGGAACCAGCAGTATATGATTCTCATGGCTGGCACCCGATGCCCTTTCTTGTTCAGGGAGGCGCCTATCATGAGACAGCTGATTATTATGTGGAGATCGAAACATCCCCAGGTTATCGCATAGCGGCAGGAACACAAGCCGGAGTAAAAGAAACAACAGACAGCAATCTGTATCAATTCTCATTGAAAAATGCCAATTCATTCGCATGGATTGCCAGCAATCTGTATTCCATAAAGAGTGATCAGGTCGAAACAGTTTCCGGTGCTCCGATCGGTATCCGGCTTTATTATACGGAGAAATATGCCATCGAATCAGTCAAAGTCATGGAAACTGCAAAAAAAGAAATTCAAATGTTAAGTGAATGGCTGGGTCCCTTTCCATATCCATCGGTTAGTATAGCACAGGCGACCTGTATGCAGGATCAGGATTTTTCGGGACTGGTTTGTATAGGATTGAATCCTCGTAAGGACGACTGGCAGGGAGCCCTGAGAAGGGGTTTGCTGGCCCAGTGGTTTCAGACAACGCTTTTAACGGACCAAAGAAATCAACCCTGGTTTTCCAAAGGATTTATACATTATTATGAACGACGCCAGATGCGTGATGTCCTCTCTGCCGGCACAATTTCTTCGACATATTCAAAGGATAATCTCTGGTTGCGGGTAGCCGAAAATGAAAAGACCACCCAGCCTATAAATACAAAAGCTCCTCTGTTCAGTAGTCAAAATGATTCTCTGATTCCCTCGGAAAAAGCAGGATTATGGCTATTGCAAGTGCAGGAAACGCTGGGCAATAAACATTTTGATGAACAAATGCGACGTTTTATCTCGCGGTGGCAATTCAGGCACCCTTACCCGGAAGATTTTAAAAAAAATATGGATTCTGCGACTGAAATGAATCTTCGCCCCTTATTCGATAAATTAAACAGCAATCAATCTTTCTTCCCCGATTCTCTCAAACGAACGCATAAGCCGGCATTTATTTTTTCAGCTAAGAACAGTGCACGGTATGACTATCTTGGATTGGCCCCGGTTCCGGGATACAACCGTTATGATGGTTTTATGCTGGGCGCTTTGATTCATAATATTAACCTTCCGGAAAACAGGATTGAATTTCTTTTCACGCCCTTATATGCTTTTGGCTCAAAAACGCTGGAAGGTCTCGGACGAATTAGTTATTCCTGGCATCCGGACACCCGCTTCAGCAGGATAAGCATCGGAATAAACGGCGGACGCTTCGATACCAATAAAGCCACCGACAGCACAGGGAAAACAATATTCGAAAATTTTGTCAAACTGGTACCTTATATCCGGCTGGATTTTAAACCATCCAGTCCGAGAAGTACCGTTAGTAAATGGATGGATTTTAAAACTTACCTGATTACTGAAAAATCATTCGGGCAGTTTTCAGTCTCCACCAAAGATTCTCTCATACATCCGAATTCGGTTAGTACTGATTTCCGTTATGTAAACCAACTAAGCTTTAATTTGCAGGATTCCCGTGCACTTTACCCTTATGGTTTCCGGGTGGAGATTCAGCAAAGTGAATTGTTTTACCGTATCAACCTGCACGCTGATTATTTCCTGAATTATCCGGATGGCGGTGGTTTGCAGGTTCGTTTTTTTGCTGCGAAATTCGGCGTATGGAATGAAAATAATAGTGCATCTGTTTCCCGCTATGAACCCAAATTACTGGGTGTAGACGGGAATGAAGATTATCTATATGAAGATTATTTCGTCGGCCGTTCTGCCAGCTATGCCCTGGAAAACAGTTCAGTATCGAATGGCGGATTAGCCGCACAGCAAATCATGAATCGGGACGGCGGATTAAAATTACGCGTCGACGACTTTGACTATCTTCAGGGGAGGTCTGCCAGTTGGGTGAGTTCCCTGAATTTTAATACAAGCCTTCCTGCCGGCCTGTTTCCATTTCCCGTGCCGCTCAGGATATTTTTCGATGTAGGAACCTACGCAGAAGCCTGGCAAAGCAATCCACTCACCAGCCGGTTCCTGTATACAGGGGGCATACAATTAAGTCTGTTTAAAAATTTGTTGAATGTATATGCTCCTTTGGTCTACAGCAACGATTTCAACGATGCCCTGAGAAACACTTCATTTGGACGAAAAATTACTTTCAGTATCGATATCCAGAATATCAATTATAAAAAAATCATTAGAAAATTGGCGGAACATGACTGAACCATTCTCCGATATCAGGTATCTGGAAAGAAATGAAATTGATGACTTCAAATGGGACAATTGTATACGCAATGCGCCCAATGGGCTTATTTATGCGAGGTCGTTCTATCTGGATGCAATGGCCGAAAACTGGTCCGCGCTGGTGGCAGGAGACTATCAGTATGTAATGCCACTCACCTGGAATAAAAAAGTAGGCTTTAAGTATTTATATCAGCCGTATTTTACAAAATCGCTGGGAGTGTTCGGAAACAGCAGGCATTCATTTGAAATATCTTCTTTCTTAAATGCAATACCGGACATGTTCAGGTACTGGGACATTGACCTGAATGAAAATAATTTCGTTTCTACGGACATACGGAAATTGCATCAGCGTGCCCGCCGGAATTATATCTTGTCGCTGGTAAATGACTATGAACTTATCAGTCAGCAATATAAAAGACTGGCAAACCGCATGATGAAAAAAGCCATCGAAGGGCAGGTGCAGATTGTCCGGGGCGTAGCGCCGGCATTGATCATCCAATTATATCAACGGGATTACGCCAACAGGCATGGAAGAATCTCCGGAATTATTTATGAAAAATTAACGAGTTGTTCTGCTGATGCTTTTGAAAACAATCTGGCAGAAACATATCTGGCAAAATCCCCTTCCGGAGAAACTCTGGCATATTATATGATTCTGAAGGATGAACATTATATATATTCACTGCTCGGTGGCAGCACTAAAGAGGGAAAGCTAAGGGGGGCATTTTACCTGCTGACCGATGCCATTATCCGGGATCATGCCGGTACAAATAAAATATTTCGTTTTGAAGGTTCCGATATTCCGGGCATTTCTTTTTTTGACAACTTATTCGGACCCGAAAGAATATCCTACCAGCACCTGGTTATGAATAAACTTCCTTTTTTAATCAGGTTCTTCAAATGAGCGCATGAAAAGAGAACGATACTTTCTTTTATTTTTAATTCTGGTATCCGTTGCACTGAATTTGCTGAATATACCGATGTCAGAATTGTTTTCTGACGACAAAGAGATTTTTAAGTATGCCGGACTCGTTATTTATAAAGGAGGTGTCCCCTACCGGGATTTTTTTGACCACAAACCCCCGCTCATTTATTTTCTGAATGCCTTTAACTGGTATTTCAATGCCTGGATTCCCTGGCTTCTGGATACATTTCTCGTTCTCTTTTCTACCCTGCTGTTTTACTGGCTTTGCAGAAAAAGCAAACTACCCTGGCCATGGTTATTACCCTTTATTTATAATCTGCTCATACGATACAGTCTGGTCTCCTATGGGAACGGCATGACAAGAGAGTATACAGCCGTTTTTCTGCTCATGTTTTTTTGCGTCATGCAGGGGAATGCCAAATACAAATATTACCTGATGGGGTTATTAACCGGCCTGTCTTTTTGGATGCAGCAGGATTCACTTGTTACCCTTGCCCCGTTTTTATTTTATTCACTTTATTCATCTGCCGAATCCCTTCCGGTAAGCCTGAGACAAAAGGCATTGGGTATGACCGCCGGATTTATTACGATATCACTCCCATTGATTTTATATTTTACTTCGCACCAGTCCTTATCTTATTTATGGGAAGACGCTTTTTTATTCAACCTGCACGCGCCTGGGAACCATTCGGGTATTATTGAGAAAATCAGAAACTGTAAACACGCCCTGCACGAAGTGGAATTTGAAATGCCTTTTTATACAGCGCTTATATTAGGAACTGCCAGTTTGTTTCTGAAAAACAGAAAACCGGTATTATTGCGTATGGGCATCCTTTCCCTGTTCTTATCCTTTTCTGCTGAACTGTTGTCCGGCAGGATGAAGCCGGGTAACAGTTTTGTTTATTATCTTCTTCCCCTGGCCGCGACCATTCCAATCCTTGTTTACATAGTATTTACCGAAACGCAGGCTTCCTTTCTCCAGGATAAAAGAGCACAGCTTATTTTCAGTGTGATGCTGGGCACAACCTTGTTTCTCGGAACATTGCGATATGCGTCGGGTTTTCGGTTTTCAGGTAATAGAAATGTCCAAATTCCCGAAACTCCCGGAATGGATTACCTGAAAACGCAATCCTTGTCCGATGATCAGCTGTTTGTATTCGACGACTCTAACTTTATTTATCTCTACAATTATTTTGGCATTCTTTCTCCCTCGCGCTGGATTTATCAGTATTTCTGGAGCTGGAGTGCTGAATGGGACGCAGACGATAAAATTTTCAATTCCATACTGGCGGATCTGCAGGCTCATAAAACCAGGTTTATAGTGGACTGTTCTGAGTCGAGAAACAGTTTTAGAAACAGACCGGCATTTGGTGACTGGAAAAAATTTCTGGAGACCCATTATACATTGGTTGCCAAAGATAATTTAAACAGAAAATTGTGGCGGATCCAGTAATTCTTCTGCAATGGCAAGGTCAAGTGGAGTAGTTATTTTAATATTGTTGGATTCGCCATCTACCAGGTGTACTTCATAACCAGCGGCTTCCACAACGGAAGCATCGTCTGTAAATTCTTCCTGGTAATTTGTCTGGTATGCAGGAAGTAAAATCGCACTTTGAAATGTTTGCGGCGTTTGCACCAGTTTTATTTCCGACCTCTTAATGGATTTATGTCCGGTTGCATGGATGAGCCTGATACTATCCCTGGCATCTACACAGGGAATCGCAGAACCAAATTTCTGAGTCTCTTCAAAACAATGGTGAATCAGGGAGGGGCTGAGCAAACATCGCACCGCATCATGAATGAAAACAATCGATTCTTCATCTATCAGAGAAAGCCCTTTTTGCACCGAATGGAAACGGGTGTCTCCTCCAACGACTGCCCGAATAGGATAGGCCGCATTCATTTCATCACAAACCGCCAGTCCCGTATCGTAATATTCTGCAGGCAATACAAGTATAATATTTATATCCTTATAAGATTTTAGAAATGTATGAAGCGTATACCAAAGGATCGGTTTATTATGAATTAACAGAAATTGTTTAGGCAAAACACTACCCATACGTATGCCCGATCCGGCAGCGACAATTACAGCATACTTTTTCATAACGACATTCTCCTGTTTCGAAAATAATCCGCTATTTATTTATTAATAAACGCTGACATTCCTTTAAAAGCTGTGACTTATCAACGGCCACAGTTCCCACAGCCTCACAAACCAGACCGCCGGCCAGGTTTGCTATTTGAGCCATCATGGCCGTGTTCTTTGTCAATGTATAAATCAGGGTTGCTACCGCAATCACTGTATCTCCAGCTCCTGATACATCAGCTACATTTCGAATATGGGAAGGAACAATATGGGCATCCTGACCATCCTCATAAAACACACCTTTCTCGGATAAAGTGATAAAAGAAATCCGGTGATTCAATTGGGCCTTGAGGCTCTGGTGAATATGGATAAGTGTGTTGTTATTCACTTCTTCAATCAATAAATTCAGCGCTTCCCTGGCTTCTTTTAAATTGGGCTTAAAAATATCAACTCCCCTGTAGTCAAAGAAATGTTTCCTCTTAGGGTCTGCAGCCGTAATTACCGAATGTTGTTTGCAAATGGCAATAACATCCCGGATGACTTTTTCAGTCAGCACCCCCTTGTTATAATCTTCAAAAATGATCGCAGCAGGAGCCTCCTGTTGTATAAACCGGCTTACAGAAGCAATCAGTTTTTGTTCCTGGTCGGTCGTCAGCGGTAACACGGTTTCTGAATCCAGCCGCATCATCTGCTGGTTACGGCTGATCACACGCATTTTATTTGTAGTGATCCGGTTGCCGGCATTCAATAAATATCCCGTATCAATTTTTTTTTCGTCAAGTAAACCTTTCAGTATCTGGCCATCATCATCCTTACCTAATACAGAAAAAACAGAAACTGGCGTTCCGAGTGAAGCCAGGTTTAATGCCACGTTGCCGGCACCACCGATACGATATTCTTTCCGGTCTACTGTTACCACCGGCACCGGTGCTTCCGGAGAAATCCTTTCTACGTTACCCCACCAATACGTATCGAGCATCATATCACCGATCACACCGATTTTGACTGAGGAAAAAGTTTTAAATAGTTCTTTATAGTCTGTTGCAGATGTCATATTAAACTGCCTGGTTTCTCCGGTTACCGGAATGAGCGATATAATATAATGGAATTCCCAGCAACGCAATAATGAGTCCGGGCCAGGTGAATTCGGGTTTATAAATGATGAGCAGAATACAGAAGCTTGTTCCCATCAAAATATATAGGATGGGTAATAAAGGATATCCAAACGCCTTATAAGGTCTGGGCAAATCCGGCTTCTTCTTCCTCAGAATAAAAATGCCCAGAATGGTAAGAACATAAAAAATGACTACTACAAATGAAATCATGTCGAGCAGATCGCCATATTTTCCACTCAGGCATAAAACCGAAGCCACTACAAACTGCGCCCAGAGCGCCCATTGCGGTACCGCGTTTTTATTCAGCTTACCGGCCTGCCTGAAAAACAGCTTGTCCTTGGCCATGGTATAATAAACCCGCGCGCCGGAAAGGATCAATCCATTATTGCAACCAAAGGTGGAAACCATGATCAATAAAGCAATGATGTAGGTTCCAGAACTTCCAAATATAACCTGGGAAGCGGCCACGGCAATACGGTCTTTCTCCGCATGAGCTATTTCGTTCATTGGCAGGACTGCCACATACATCAGGTTGGCGCAGACATAAATAACCGTTACGATCAGGGTGCCCAGGAATAGTGACAGGCCGATATTCTTCTGTGGATTTTTTATTTCACCAGCTATGAATGTTACATTATTCCAGGCATCACTACTGAAAACGGATCCTACCATCGCTGCTGCGATACCGCCGAATAAAGCTGCGCCACTAATGGAATTAATATTGAATCCCAGGGAGGGGTTGCAAATGTCTTTGAGACTCGTTTTGGTGGCTACCCAGGCAGCGGACCAGTTGGCATGCCAAACCTCCGGATGAAAAGCAATGAGTCCGGCAACAATCAGACCGAATAAAGCCAGGAGTTTGGTAAAAGTGAAAATATTCTGAATCCATTTCCCTCCTTTTACTCCGCGTGTATTGGTATACGTTAGGAGACCGATGAGCAAGATGGCAACAATCTGTGCCGCACTAATATTAAAATAAGTTGGATCTCCGCAGCTGTTCAGACCTGTTGGAAAACGAAATATGAAATTGTCTTCCCTAAGCTTCGGGATCAGATAGGCGGCATATTTCGAAAAAGCAACACCCACAGCGGCAATCGTTCCGGTTTGAATCACTGCAAACAAACTCCAGCCATATAAAAAACTGATGAGAGGATTGTAAGCTTCCTTGAGATAAACATACTGACCGCCTGCTTTTGGAAACATGCCACTGAGTTCACCGTAACTCACCGCGGCTGTCAGTGTCATGAACCCTGTGATCAGCCAAACAAGGATCAGCCATCCCGCTCCCCCGACATTTCTTACAATATCCGCGCTGACAATAAAAATTCCTGAACCGATCATGGATCCCGCAACGATCATAGTTGCATCCATCAATCCGAGCGTGGGCTTAAAATGAGGGCTTTCTGCGGGCATAAGATAATTTGACCCGGAAGATAGTAAATCGAATGGAAAACAGAGACGGAGGAGTTAGCCTACTTTTTCTTATATGCTGCATTCAGACCTCCAACAAGATCATCCGTAATATTATTGGCGGTATCCTTCAGATAGATAAAGGAATTGGCATCGTAAGAAATAATATAATTATATCCCTTTGATTTATTGTATTCCTTCAGATAGTCTTCAATTTTCCGTCTGATATCTGTTTTCAAATCCTCATTATGTTTCATGAGGGATTCCTGAAGGGTCTGTTTGCGCATCTGGTAATTCTGTTGCATTTGGGCATATTCCTGTTGCGCTTCCTGGCTTTCAGTCTGTGACATGGTCGGCGCTTTCTTCTGCCACTCTGATATTTTTTTCTGATAATTTTTTTCCATGCCGCTGAGCTCAGAATTCATTTCATTTTCCTTGCTCTTTACCTGGTCCAGCACATCTTTGAAATACTGATAATGCGCTTCCAGGGAATCCAGGTTGAAATAAGCCATCCGCAGGTGGTCCGTTGTGAACTGATTGGAATGATCAGCAGAAATGACAGCAGGCGCTGGTTGCGGCTTGTGATAAATGACATAAAACAAAACGCCAGTCAGCAGTAAGGCCAGCAAACCGGGAACCATTGCTATATTTCTCATACGAATAAATCTAAATTGAATGTTCAGTATACCAGACATAAAAGTAGGAAGCATTTCTGCTTCCTACTGCTTATTAATTCTTAAAGTTTACCCTATTCTTCTTCATCAAACTGCAGGGCTTCCCTAGTGTTTTGGAGCAATTCATATTCCTCCTTACTTCCCACGATCATATTTTCAAATTCCCTCAGTCCCGTGCCTGCAGGAATCGGATGCCCTGTGATAACATTCTCTTTCAATCCCATCATATTATCCGTTTTACCCTGAATAGCGGCTGATGAAAGCACTTTCGTGGTTTCCTGGAATGATGCAGCTGAAATCCAGCTCTGTGTTCCCAGTGAAGCCTTGGTAATCCCCAGTAACATGGGTGCTGAAGTAGCAGAATGCGCATCTCTGAATTCTGCCAGTTTCTTATCGTTACGTCGCAAAATAGAATTTTCTTCCCTTACTTCCCGCAAACTAACTATCTGGCCGGGTTTAAGTTTGGTTGAATCTCCTGCATCCGTGATTACTTTCTTATCGAAGATCCAGTCGTTCTCATCAAGAAATTCAATCTTGTCAACCGTTTCATCTTCAAGAAAACGGGTATCTCCGGGATCAACAATATTCAGCTTACGCATCATCTGCCGTACGATCACTTCAATGTGTTTATCATTGATCTTCACACCCTGCAAACGATACACTTCCTGAATTTCATTCACCACATATTCCTGAACAGCAAACGGTCCTTTAATAGAAAGAATATCAGCCGGTGCTGTCTGTCCATCTGACAATTGCGCACCTGCTTTAATGAAGTCACCATCCTGAGCCAGGATCTGACGTGTGAGTGGAACAAGATATTTCTTTATAATACCATCCCGGGCTTCCACGATGATTTCACGGTTACCTCTTTTGATATTACCGAAAGTTACAACACCGTCAATTTCAGAAACGACGGCCGGATTACCCGGATTTCGTGCCTCAAATAATTCCGTTACACGTGGAAGACCACCCGTAATATCGCGGAGTTTACCCAGCACACGCGGAATTTTTACAATCACCTGTCCGCCCCGAACTTCTTCGCCTTCATCCATAATGATATGGCTTCCGACCGGCAGGTTATAGTTTTTAATTTCCTTACCACCTTCTACAACGATTCCAGGAATTTTCGTTTTGTCCTTTGTATCGATAACTACTTTTTCACGATGGCCTGTTTGTTCGTCGGCTTCTTCCCGGAAAGTAATTCCTTCAATAACGTTTTCAAATTTCAATTTACCAGTGATTTCACTGATCACTACGTTGTTGAACGGATCCCATGTACAGATCACTTCACCCTTTGTAACTTTCTGTCCGTCTTTTACGGTCAGTGTAGCGCCATAAGGAACGTTATTGGTAATCAGCAGACGATCGTTCTTCACATCCATGATTCTTACTTCACCGGTACGTCCGATAACCACAGGCACTTTCGCACCATCATTGTTTTCAGCCATCACCGTTCTGAGTCCGTCGAACTGTATGGTACCATCGAACTTAGCCATCAGAGAAGACTCTACCGAAGCAGAACCTGCAACACCACCCACATGGAAGGTACGCAGGGTAAGCTGTGTACCCGGCTCACCTATTGACTGGGCAGCAATAATACCAACCGCGTCACCTTTCTGCGCTGTATATCCGGTCGCGAGGTTCTTACCATAACATTTCACACAGACCCCTCTTTTGCTTTCGCAAGTAAGTACCGAACGGATTTCTACTGTTTCAATGCCTGTTTCTTCGATTCTCTTAGCAACTTCCTCTGTGATTTCAACGCCCCCTTCCGCAATCAGCTGATCCGTGATCGGGTCATAAATATCATGCAGGGAAACTCGGCCCAGAATACGATCGTACAATGGTTCAACGATGTCTTCATTATCCTTCAGAGCCGTGGTTGCAATACCTCTTAATGTTCCGCAATCTTCTTCCTTGATAACCACGTCCTGGGCAACATCCACGAGACGACGCGTCAGGTAACCGGCATCCGCTGTTTTCAGTGCGGTATCCGCAAGTCCTTTTCGTGCACCATGTGTAGAGATAAAGTAATCCAATACATTCAGGCCGCCTTTAAAATTAGAAAGGATCGGGTTCTCAATGATTTCACTTCCTGTAGATCCGGATTTCCTTGGTTTGGCCATCAGACCTCTTATACCCGCCAGCTGTTTGATCTGCTGTTTGGATCCGCGGGCACCAGAGTCAAGCATCATATAAACAGAATTAAATCCCTGCTTATCAGAAGCCAGTTCACGAATCAATGTTTCAGTAATGCGTGTATCAACTCTCGACCAGATATCTACAATCTGGTTATATCTTTCGTTATTTGTAATCAGACCCGTATTATAATTGTCCCACACTTCATCTACTTCCACTTTTGCATTCACCAATAATTCTTCTTTGGTGTCCGGGATAATCAGGTCATTAATACTGAATGACAATCCACCCCGGAAGGCCATACGGAAACCCAGGGTTTTGATATCATCAAGGAACTTGGCTGTTTTCGGAACGTTAGTCCACTTGATAATATTACCAATGATCTCGCGGAGGGATTTCTTTGTAAGCAACTGATTTACGAATCCCA
Organism: Bacteroidota bacterium; assembly: GCA_013286315.1. Lineage (GTDB taxonomy): Bacteria > Bacteroidota > Bacteroidia > Chitinophagales > Chitinophagaceae > Puia. The sequence continues at coordinate 12,932 of JABDFX010000064.1, forward strand.
CTTCGACGGGTGTATGCTGATTGAAGAGCACACGACCGACGGTTGTTTCCAACAGCTTTTTTTCAAGCCCGTCATTTTCATTTCTGACATTCACTTTTACTTTGATGTAAGCATGCAGGTCAAGCTGGCCTTCGTTGTAAGCAATGATAACTTCTTCGGGGCTGTAAAAGGATTTTCCTTCACCCTTTACTTTTTCAGTCGGGGTGGATTTCTTTCCTTTTGTTATATAATATAATCCCAGAACCATGTCCTGTGAAGGCAGCGTGATAGGTGTACCATTTTGCGGGTTCAGGATGTTATGGCTGGATAGCATCAATAACTGGGCTTCCAATACAGCTGCACTGCTCAATGGAACATGCACCGCCATCTGGTCACCGTCAAAATCCGCGTTGAAGGATGTACATACCAGCGGATGTAACTGGATCGCCTTCCCTTCAATCAGTTTTGGCTGAAATGCCTGGATGGAAAGACGGTGAAGGGTTGGAGCACGATTCAGCATAACAGGATGTCCCTTCAGAATATTTTCCAGGATATCCCACACAATAGCCTCTTTGCGATCAACCAGTTTTCTGGCAGACTTTACAGTTTTTACAATACCTCTTTCAATAAGTTTACGAATGATAAATGGCTTGAAAAGTTCAGCAGCCATATCCTTGGGTAATCCACATTCGTGTAATTTCAATTCAGGACCCACCACAATAACGGAACGGCCTGAATAGTCTACACGCTTACCCAGTAAGTTCTGACGGAAACGTCCCTGTTTACCTTTCAGTACATCACTTAAAGATTTCAGCGCCCTTCCGCCTTCCGCTTTCACGGCATTCGATTTGCGGCTGTTGTCAAAGAGTGAATCGATGGCCTCCTGCAGCATTCTCTTTTCATTGCGCAGGATCACTTCCGGTGCTTTGATTTCCAGTAAACGCTTAAGACGGTTGTTACGGATGATCACCCGGCGGTAAAGATCATTCAGGTCTGAAGATGCAAACCGGCCACCATCCAATGGTACCAGCGGACGCAATTCAGGTGGAATAACAGGAATATATTGCATAACCATCCACTCCGGACGGTTTGTAATTCTTGTATTGGCATCGCGGAAACTCTCCACTACACTCAAACGTTTCAGAGCATCTGCTTTACGCTGCTGAGAAGTTTCGTTGGCTGCTGCTGCCCGCAGATCGAAGCTTAGCTGGTCGAGGTCAATTCGCTGCAACAGATCGTGAACGGCTTCCGCACCCATCTTGGCGATGAATTTTTGCGGATCGTCGTCAGGTAAATATTGATTGTCCTTCGGAAGAGTTTCAAGAATTTCAAGATATTCCTCTTCCGTCAGAAGATCACCCTGATTCTGATTTTTATCCGCACGGATTCCCGACTGGATCACCACATATCTTTCATAATACACAATGCTCTCCAGTTTCTTTGAACTCATACCCAGCAGATAACCGGTTTTGTTCGGAAGACTTTTGAAATACCAGATATGAACCACAGGTACTACCAGTTTAATATGACCCATACGTTCACGGCGAACTTTCTTTTCGGTTACTTCCACACCGCAACGGTCGCACACGATCCCTTTATATCGGATCCTTTTATATTTTCCGCAGGCGCATTCGTAGTCTTTCACAGGTCCGAAAATGCGTTCGCAGAATAAACCATCCCTTTCGGGTTTGTAGGTTCTGTAGTTTATAGTTTCGGGCTTTAAAACCTCTCCATAGGATCTTTCCAGAATGGAATCGGGAGAAGCAAGTCCGATGGTGATTTTTGAGAAAGTGGCTTTGGGACGATTTTCTTTTTTAATAGCCATATTATTTAATATCAGGTTTTTAAAAGACAGTTACCACAAATGCATTTACAAAGCAGTTTACAGAAGGAATAATCATTCCTTTTTGCAACTTACTTTGTTGAAAATCAGTACTTTAATAGTGGATAATTTCTGAAAATGCCAGCATAAGGGAGGCAAAGGTACGTGGTTTGAATTAATCTACCAAGACAAGGGCCTTCACGCGGTCAAAAGAAAAGAAATTATTTTTGGACTATCTTGTCCCTCTTTTTTAACTAAACCCGTAGTCCACATGCTTCCCTGGCGCACCATCATAGAAATAGAAAAGGAATGTGATGTTCCTGTTTATCTGCAAATAGCAAATTCCATAATTCAGGAAATGAAAAAAGGCAGGATCGGCCCCGGGATTAAATTACCCGGTACCCGTCAGATGTCTGAAATGCTGGAGGTGCACCGGAAAACATTGGTTCGGGCGTATGAAGAGCTAGACGCACAGGGTTGGATTGAAATGCGGCCGTCTAAAGGAACTTTCACCATTAAAGCACTTCCTGAAATAAATCCAAGACGCTTTTACATGAAAACCGAAAAACGCAATTCATTTCCTGCAACAACCGGTTATTCTGTGAAAATCAATAATAATATCAGGACGCCTGTATTCACATACCGGAATATTACCGGTTTTCATGACGGACCAGATGTTCGGCTGATGCCCGTAAAAGAATTGGGCAGATCATATAAGAGCATATTGTCCAGAACGGTGAATTTGAGATATCTCTCTTACGTGGAAACAGCCGGTGTGCAAAAGTTCAGGGAGGTTCTCTCCGAATATCTGAACAGCAGCCGGGGACTGCAAACAAGTTTTGAAAATATTATGATTACCAGGGGAAGTCAGTTCGGCTTGTATTTAATCACCTGTGTTCTTTTTTCGAATGGACAAAATATTATCGTTGGTGAGCCAAATTACTACTACGCTGATCGTTGTTTTCAAAATGCAGGAATGCGTTTGATCCGGGTTAGGGTGGATGACATGGGTATTGATGTGGACGCTATCGAAAAGATTTGCAGAAAGAAAAAAATCAGGGCAGTGTATATTACCTCACATCACCACTATCCCACTACGGTTACACTGATTGCTTCCAGGAGAATCAAGTTACTGGAGCTGTCAGAAAAATACGGATTCATCATTATAGAAGATGATTATGATTATGATTTTCACTATTTAAGCAGTCCCATTCTCCCACTCATCAGCGCCGATCAGAAGGGCATGATCATTTATGTAGGTACCCTGAGCAAAACCATTGCGCCTGCTATCAGAACAGGCTATGTGGTTGCACCACCCAATTTACTATTGGAACTGACCAGATTAAGACAACTCATGGATACGCAGGGAGATCCGATTATGGAGTTGGCGCTGGCAGAAATGTTTTCAGACGGCGAGATCCGGAGACATATGAAAAAAGCACTGCATGAATATCACCGGCGCCGGGATTTTGTTTGCAACCTGCTTACGCAGCAACTGTCATCATTCATCGAATTCAGGATCCCCGATGGCGGACTCGCCATTTGGGCAAAATTTAATAAAGACATCCCGCTACCAGCATTAACGGAAAAACTTCGGCCACAGGGTTTGATTCTTTCCAACGGACTTATTCATAATTCCGGTTCCGTCTCCCTGAATTCCACCCGGATGGGATTTGCCTGGATGAATGAAAAAGAAGCGGAAATTGCCGTTGGAAAACTGATCAAAACGATCAAAGAAAAATTTTGAATCCCTTGCGGGGTGCGATTTACCTGATAAAGGGTCATTCTGATGAAACCATCGGCATGAATGGTTTTACCATCGGAAAATGAACTGGAGATCACTTCCAACCGGACTATCACATTTAAACAAACCGGTTACTTATGTAGTCCAACTGATGCATACTTTTATATGGTCAAACAAACGTTAACTAAAAAAAGTAACCATGAAAAAGTATCTGTTTATCATTTATTTCCTCATCGTCGGATTGAGTTCAAGGGCTGCGGTGTCTACCATCAACGAAAAACTAATTCAGTCATTTAACGAATCATATCCGCATGCCGTGAAAGTAAGCTGGTTGGAATTTCCGGAAACCTATGTAGTCAATTTTGAGGAAGCAGGCGTAAAATCCACTATTCACTATAATAAGGACGGCAGTTTTCTCAGTGCCATCCGTTATTACTCTGAAGAAAAACTTCCTTACTATCTGATCGCAACCCTGAAGGAAAAATTTCCCGGAAAAAAGATCTACAGCGTAACAGAACTCTCCAATCCTTATGAAATTACCTATTACATCAAACTGGAGGATGCTAAAACCTGGAGGACTGTGAAAGTCGACAGTGACGGCAACATGGTTGTGATAGAAAAATTCAATAAGGCTTAATAAAAAATGCCCGGGCCGCTGTTCAAATATTAAAACGGCGGTTCCGGCATTCTTTCCATCATCCGTCTGATCCGGTAATTATTAAGGCTGGCCCTTTACACGGTTGAAAAATTCATTTTGTAACTCAAGGGTTTTTTTATCAGCCTTGATTGCCTTCAGCGCTTTTACCAGGGATTCAATATAGTGTTCATTAACTAACTGGCCGAGTTCCCGGGTTGCCTTAGCACCCTCGCCGGCGTAATGATTCGGATAATCAGCATACCACCAGATCGCTGTGTATACATTCGGTATGTCCAGTCTTTTTTGATTGGCCCCGGATTCGTTGTTGGCACTGTCCATCTTGACCAGATCCGGTCTCAGATAAAGCAGCGAGGATGTTTCTCTTTCACCCGCATGCTGGTCGCCTGCAGGATCAGATTTATGAAGCTCGTTCATTTTTCTCCGGTACACTGAATCGGAGCCGGGTTCAAAAAAATAAACTGCGTAGTTTCTCCTCTTTTCAAGCCTTGTTTGTATAAAATACCGGATCAGCTCCGGGTTCCCGCCATGACCGTTGATGATTACAATCTTATTGAAGCCATTTCGTGCAATTTCATCACAGGTTGCTTCCAGCAAATCCCACACAATCCGTTCCGGCAATGCAAAAGTTCCATACTGATGCCGGGCTTCATTGATCTGTCCGTAAAAATAGTCCGGGAAAACAACGGAGTATTCTTTTTTAGTCGCCCGCGCGGCCCATTCGCGAACCTGTATCAGATCTGATCCAATGGGAACATGAGGACCATGTTTTTCAAGAATTCCAATGGGCAAAATGCATGTCTGGTTCGACATCTCTAATGCTTTTGGCCATTCACTGGCGGTCAGTTCATCCCAATGGCTGTGCAGATCCTGCGCGACACCGAAGGTAACAGCAACTAAAAGTACAGATAGGAGAATAGTTGATTTTTTAAAAATCTGGTGCATATCGATATGAATTATTAAAAAAATGAAATAAAAATACCTGCTACTATTTTTTTTATGCGTGAATTGCTTTCGCGTTTCGTTCAAGAAATTTCTCGCGGATTATTTTCTGTACAGGCACATCCCTGATTTTACTTTCAAGCCAGGAAATAATATCAAGATAAACAAAGGCCCGGGTTTCAAAACGATTCTTTTCATAGGTCTTCAGACGTTCAAGTAAATTTGAAAATCCGGGTTTGAGCTCACGGGGTCCCAGTTGAAATGATTTTCTCAAAAAGCGGAATATTTCTTCCTCCACCAGACTCAGGTTTTCCATTTTTGCCATGAAACGGTAAACCGATTTGATCAGGTATTCCAATAAATTATCATTGCCGAGTTCATAATGTGCAATCAGGTGTAAGAGACGCGAATAACATTGAAGATCGGTACGAAGATCCATTTTCCAGTTGATGATTTTGTTGAGGTATTTGATCGTATTCTCATAATCCCCGC
>JABDFX010000065.1 GCA_013286315.1 Bacteroidota bacterium
ATTGGCGCCAGGGTGAGCTTTTCACTTTTTTTTCCTCGTATGCCCATCAAGGAAATAATTAATAGTGTCAGGGAAGCCAACTTTGGCTTGTTAATACCTTGAAGGAAAAACACATTGTTAGCTAAGGAAAATAGGAACCTGTCCAGAAAGGAAAATGTTAGTCCCCAATACCTTAGTCCTGGATAACAGGCTGAATAAAAATGAGCAAGTAAAATTACAATACTGCTAAGCCTGGTAAAGTCTTGTATTTTCCTTAATGCCTGTATGTTTTCGCCGGTTTCGATGATCGATAATTTTTATGAATGAATAGAATGGTGGCTAAGGACGATTTTTTCTTTTCCTTTTCTTCTTTTTTCCGGAATGGTCCATCCCGCCTCCGCCAGGGCCGTAAGATGTTTTAAGAAGGTTTGCGATTAAAGCAATGGTGGAACTCGAATAGTAATGTTCAAACTGATTGGAAGGAAGCAGGAAGTCTTTATGAGAATCCGTATTTTCTTTACCTATGACTGAAGGTTTGACAAGCTTATCAATTATCGCTGCAGGGGATAAATCCATTTCCCGGCAGTTGAACACAGATCGGTTTGAATGATCGACAAAACGTATATCCCGGATATTTTCCTGAGCATCCCTTTCAGCAAAAAGGCGGATGTTTCTCGATTGTAGGAAGCTCGTAAACTGATCGAATGTATGGCTTCGATTTAAAGCATAGTTAACCGTCCTCGACACATATTTTTGAGAAAGTGCCTTTTTAATGATGTTCTTTCCAATTTTCGACTCGATATATTTTAAGGTTGGGCCGGTGTAGATTGCGCTGGCTTTGATAGGCACTCCAATTTTATATCCATCCTTATCTACAATGCTATAGAGTAATCCCCCCTTTCGTTGAAGGGTACTGCCAGCAGCTCCGGGATCTGCAACAATGTTATAATGGCGAAAAATAGCGTTTAACTCGGCCAGGGAAGTGTATTTATAAGTACTTGTAACCTCCCGGACTATGTTGCTAATTGCTTGTTTAGTCTCTGATTTCCCATATTCTGCGGGAGTAAAGTTAGCCGGTGAAATAGGAAGATTTTGAGGACGTTTCCGGGTTTCTGCCTGTATGAGTTGGTATTCCAATTCGATAGCTTTTCTGGCCGGTTCTGACTTTCTTTGAACTAAGTTGTGAATATTGATCGAATGGCCATTGGATTTAATAGGGGTAGTTACAATATGAATATGTGGATGAGAGGTGTCGGTATGTTCATATACTAAAAAGGGCTGTTCTGAGAAACCTATTCGGCTCATATAATTAACAGCGATCTCCTGCATAATTTCATTAGTCAGGATTTCGCCCTGAGGAAAGTTCAGGGAAATGTGCATTGAATTGGTCTTTTTATATGACCTTTCATTCAGCACTTTAAACCGGGACAATTTTTGCTGAAAATTGAGATCAGACACATTGCATGAGAATCCGGAGGCAAGGATGAGATCAGCTTTTCCACTCTTTACCTTTTGCTCATTATAGCTCAAAGCGCCATTAATTGACTTACCGCATTTCATTCTGACAACCATTTTTGAGAAAGTTTGGAAATGATCGATAAAAGCCGCTCAATCTTATCTTCTATACCTAGATGTTTCTCAAAAGCGATTTTGGCATAGAATTCTTTTCTATGGATTTCGGGATATGTATTAAAGAGTTTGGTCATCTGATTGATATTTACGCCAATCGCTTTTATTTGGGTTCTAAGTTTCGCGAGTTCTTCCATTAAGTTGTTCAGGGTTTGATCTTGTGTGTAGATTTTTATTTTCCGGTCATAAAGAATGCTTCGTATCAATTTGCTCATGTCTTTATATTGCGACTGTTTTAAAATCATTTCCAATTCGGCAAATTTTTTGGTGTTGATCCGGGTTTCGATTCGGCAGGTTAGTGCTTCCTGCTCCTTGGTTTTTTTCCTGCCCATCGGGTCACTGAGATGTTAAAAATTTGTCTTGTGGAGTTGTTTAGGCAAAGCTTCCTCCATAGTTGTCTACAACTATATATCTTGCTGTGTGCAGCAAGAAGCACACTCATCTTAAGCACCCGAAGGGTGCAAATTCTGAAGCGTGGAGCCTTTTATGCTGAAACAGTCCTTCGACGGGGTCCTCTTGGATATAATTTTGTTCGTGTTACTTTATCATCAAGTTTCTTCATCAGTTATCACAGTCCAGGTCATATATGATACTTATATTGAGTATTATTCTCTGTTCATTTACTGGGTAAATCAGTTTGTTTTTTTGGGACGCCATTTTTTTCAGGGACGGTCAGGTTTACAAGTTTGTTCGGAGGAATATTGGTGACCTGTAAAGCATTAACAATTTTATCTTGTTTAAGAAGGGCAGAAAATAGCCGGTTCAGGCATTCAATATCTTGTTTTTCCAACGGTAAGTTCGTTTTGGTATCAACGTCTAAAAGTGACCAAGACTCGGAAAATTTCATAAGTAAATACATAGTTGTTTTTTTGTGTCGTTTAAGATTTCCTGAAGAAAGTAGTAGCGATATTGGGTTTTAGGATTAACAGAGGAAAAAATTGGTTTTTCAATGGATAAGATGATTGATAAGCCAAGGCTGATTAGTCGTAACAGAAGCAATCCATGCGTAAGCGATAGTTTTCCAGCTTCTCAATTTGTGACCTCTTTTACTCAACCATAACTTCTTCTCATAAAATAGAAAGAAACTTTCTGCTTCCATCTCAGGCATTCCTTTTTGATTGAAATAAATTTTGACATCTTCTATTCGCGGGGGCATTATGCTATTTAATAATTCGGTATGCATCGTTTGAAGAGTTATAATTTGACTACTTCTTTTTTGGCGGCAAGACTCCCTTATGATACTGACGCTGCTTGCTTGTAAGAACCTCATTAATTTCTTCCTGGTCATAAAATATAGTATGTCCGATTTTGGTAAAGGGAATGGCTCCGTTCACCCGGAGAGCTTGCAAGGTTCCATAGGAAATATTGAGAAGATTTTTGACTTCCTTAGATTTTAGCCATTTCTTAGGGGGCTTTGCTGCGTTGCCAGCAATAAGTTGAGAAAGTGAAAAGAGTAAATCTTGTTTAAATTCTTTTAGATCTGTTATAGTCACCAGCTGATCCCGATAAACCCTTTTAGGTATAATTCCCAAGTCTTTTACAATACCCATATTGAATCTTCTTTATCGTTGTACAAATATGAGGCTATGAAAAAGGGAATTTTCAGTATGGGGAAACACCTACGGAGAAATATTTCAGATTATTTTCATTTTTGAGGGATGATCCTGATATTTATTATCAGTAAAAAGGCTCGGGGATTTTTCAAACTATTCAGTCAAATAATCTAAAATGGATAAACAAACCTTTATATCAGGTATAAGTGGCGCTATGGCCGGGGGCAAATTTCTAACTCCCAAGCATGATCCAAATGGTCCCGCTATTATGGGTTCTTACAGAACTGTTCTATCGCTGCCCGTATCTGCCAGCCTGGATTCGTTAATGCAGTCTGGTGCCTACCAAATTAATCATTATATAGATCAGTCATACCCTCAAAGTATTGGAACCTTCGAACTCATTCTTCATGATTCTGGGTCGTTCCCTTATGTTGGAACCGAATTGCTTCCATTAACGGCAATACCATCAAAGCAGATGGACAGGCTATTGGTTGTCTCCGGAAGCGGGGGATCGGGATGGCATATTTTTGCAGAAGATTCCATTGAAATTCAAAGAAAGCGTAACGCAGGCCAATATACTTTGGTTGCAACATATTGACACCTGTTGACTATTAAAACTAATTCTGAATTTTTATTAAATATCCTTACCCTTTATAAATATGTCATGATCAACAAATAACCACCTGCAATTATTAAGGCTAAAGAAATTAAGTACAATGCTCCTTCAATTATTCTCGTCAATAAGTAAATAGTGTACGTTGGAAACCATTCCCGTCCAGTCATAGACCGTCTATAAAATTTTCTTTTGTTGATCCACACCCGAATGACAACGCCCAGGAGTAAAAGTATAATTCCAATGATTCGATAAATAGTGGGATATTTCATATGTGGTGGAGTTCGTATATTAAATAATGGGAACGGTATGTGGCTTACCGTTCCCTGATGGCTTAATCAAATCCGCTAGGAGGCGAGACGGCTCATTCCCCTGTCTTCGAAGCTGCTGACCATTTCATTATTAATAATGAATTTCCCTTCAAAAGTGAATAGTTTTCGCTCAAGCTCATTCATGTTCCTCTTAATATTCTTCTTTGTGATTTGTGCATATATCTGTGTAGTTCGAATACTCGAATGTCCCAGGAGTTTTTGAACTACTTCGAGCGGTACATCGTTTTCCAGACAAATAGTTGTTGCAAACGTATGACGAGCGACATGGGATGTGAGTTCAAGCCTGGTGATCTCGCAGATATCAGCAATTTCTTTCAGATATCCATTGTAATGAGAAAGGCTTCTAAGAGGTAGAAGCTTGCCGTGTTTCAAACAATAGGGATCATTGGCATATTTATCTACAATTGCCGCAGGAATTGGCAAAAGTGGAATTGCTTCCGGTTTGCCCGTCTTTTGCCGATCTATTTTTATCCACCGTACATTATTGCCAACATAAAAAATATCTGGTTTCTTAAAACTGTCTAGTTCATTAAAAGCATACCCGGTGAAACAAGCAAATAAAAAGATATCCCGGACATAGTCTAAGCGACCCTTGAAATTATGCTCATAAATTTGCAGGATCTCGGGCATTTCAAGATAGAGGCGTTCAGGCTGATCGTAAGTAACCCTGAACTTAGCCCAGGGATTACTGGGTAACCATTCCTTGGACTCAGCCAGTTCAAGCAGGGTCTTAGTATTTTTAATGTACTTGCGAGCCGTGTTTTCTTCCAGTCCCTGTTCCAGGGTCAGGTAATTTAAAAAATCATCCGCGTGTCGATACTTGATTTCAGATAAGGGAACATCCCATTTTTTAAAGACATGCTGAAGGAATTGGCGAATCTTGACTTTCGTAGAGAGCCATTTTTTCCTGGTATTATTAGACCGCAGTCCTTTTTTGACCTGCTTAGCGAAAATCGAATACTTATAATTTAATACCTGGCAAAGGGTCTTTTCCCTGATTTTAATTGTTTCTGTTCCTGTTTTATTGAATTCGTCTTTGTAGGCTTTCTTAAGTAAGTCTGCTGTAACATATTCATATTGGGTAGTGAGTAGGAGATAATGTTTTTCAATGCTTGCTTTTATTTGTGTAAGGCGGTTATTGATGCCTAATATTTCCGGCGTCTTTCCTTCTACTCGCCAAGCGGATTGGTTCCATAATTTAGGAAGCGTTTTCATGCCAGTGGAGAATTCCTTCTCCTTGGAGCCAGTTACACTAAGCTCGATGTAAATGGGCATTTTGCCATCCTTGGTCTTTTCCTTTTTTTCAAGGAAAAACCGAATAAATAAGTTTTCTGCAACTTTCATAAAAAAGCATTTTTAATTTTTTAAAAAATTGCTCTTAGAAACATTCCGACTAAAAATCGGAGGGGGGGTAAAAGTAATCTGGATCAGTACCCCCCCTCATACCCCCCCAAATGGGTTTGTACAGATTGTTGGATGATGATGCAGAAACTTGAAAAATCAGAGAGGAAGGAGGGGGGTAGGCATAAAAAAAGCGTCTGTTAAGACGCCTTTCCCCAATTTTGGTTTGCCTACCCAACTGAAAGTGATCCCGCTGGGACTCGAACCCAGGACCCCTACATTAAAAGTGTAATGCTCTACCAACTGAGCTACGGAATCTGCACATCATTTTGCAATGAATGAGCTGGTTCAAAACAAGCGTTTACCCCTTGTTTTGAGCGTGCAAAAATAGAGGAAAATGGGCTATGCGCAAATTAATTATCCCTGAATGTTGAGATGTGGAAAACTGCTGATTCTCACTCATTTCGACACTAATTCCACTGGGCCGGTGTACACACTGTCGCTCGCATCTTTTCCATCCTCAGCAACAAAGCCAATATAGGATTGCAGCGGTTTACCGTAAAAGACTGATGTATCACGCGTAAACTGCGTAATATCCAATACATAATTTCCGGCTTCCCGCGTAGCTGCATTCAACTTGTAGAACCAGTAATTTTTTTCTGGAATGAAAATGGCCGCAAACAGCTGATCTCTCTTAAGTGCTTTACCCGTTCCTGTGTTATCGGTCCAGTTGAAGCGCAACTCTGTTGGCGAAAGCGCTGTAACCGTAGCAGACTCCGCTATTGTTAGATCACCACGGCTCAGAAGTACTCTGGGATAGTCTATACTTAGATCCGGACTATAACCCAGAATAGCGGCCTTTACATTGTATGAAAAGCCCTTGTTAAAACCGTTCATCCGGTAGGCAAGATGGCCAAAACTTGTGTTGAGCAGATTCTTTACCGGGATCAGAAATTGATTCATCAGAGCGAAACGGGCCTGCTGATTCAGCTCCTTGTCTGAAAAAGGCTTTCTTTTTGTATTTGGCCTGGCACGAATGACTGCTATGTCATTCCACATATAACCAACGATTGTTCCGACCTTGCCGGAAAAGGGCCCGTTGGCGCCCTTTAATAACTTTCCCATAGGATGGATTTAATAAAATGATTCAAAAACGCGCCAGTAAAAGCCGCAAAATCAGGGCCAAACTAAAGGTAGGTAACAACAAAATTTCCGGGTCCTACCCCCTGTGAACCCCCTGTTATGCCCTTGTTCGGGCCTTGATATAACGCAATTAATAGACGTTTTGTAGATTTAAAAATACGGTAAGCGGTTCCACCTGAAAGAGTTTCAAAAGCAAAAGTGCGCTTTATCTCCTTATCTTAGAAACTGTCCAATAAATATACAATGATGTTCCGGCCTTATTAAATAGAGGATCTAGAATTATAATTTAAATTTATAAAATCACCCTATCTTACTCTGTTCCAGATCAATACGTGATTCTTCACGGCGGATCACGTCTTCGTCGTACAGAGTATGCATGCCCAGACTGGAGAGTTTTTTATGCTGGAAGTCGTGGATATCCATCAAAACACGATTATATTCTTTCACCTGCTCTTTTTCATCGTCCGTAATCTTCAGGGAGTCAATATTCAGCTTGGCGAATCCCACTTCATTTTCGAGTTTTTGTTTCAGCGTTTTCACCAGCATATTTGAATGAATCAGGTCGGAATGTTTATCGGTTAACCTAACCAGTGAAAGTTTCATCAGCTTCAGATGTATCTGCTGGGCCTGCACATCCATCGGTATTTCGCGGATGTCCTCGCTAAGATTCAATTTCTTTATGATCCATGGCAGGCTTAATCCCTGGAAAACCAGGGTTACCAGGATAACCATAAAACTGATAAATAAAACCAGGTCGCGCTCCGGAAATTCCTTGCCATCCGCCAGCGTTACCGGGATGGCCAATGCAGAGGCCAGCGAAATAACACCCCTCATACCTGCCCAGCCGACCAGGAAAACTTCTTTCCAGTTTGGGCGCAAGGGGCTTTCCCTGAATTTCCTGCTGAGGAAAATAGGTATGTAGGTTGTAGCAAAAAGCCAGACCATCCGAATGATGATGATGAGTGCCGAAACGATTAATCCGTACCGAATCCCATCCTGAATACTATAATACTTCAGACCATTTATAATGGAAGGCAATTGCAATCCGATCAGGATAAAAATTAATCCGTTCAGAACAAATGCTACTGTATGCCATACGCCGGCAGATTGAAGTCTGGCTTTATGATTCAGGATTTCTTTTGAACGGGACGAAAGAAACAGCCCGCCGCTCACCACAGCCAGAACGCCCGAATAATGAAAATGTTCCGCCGTCAAATACATGATATAAGGTGTGATCAGCGTGAGCGCCGTTGCAATATCAGTCGTGGTGGAAAATAATTTATGAATGTAATATATGATCTGTGCTATCGCCAATCCGATGACGATACCCATGAACGTTACCATCACAAATGCGGTTGCTGCTTTCTCAACTACAAAAGTTCCCGAGATCACCGCGGCCAGTGCAAATCGGAAAACGGTCAAACTCGCGGCATCGTTTACCAGGCTTTCTCCCTCCAAAACTGTTTTTACCTTTTTAGGAATTTTAAAATATTTCAGAACAGAACTGGCGGCCACTGCATCCGGCGGTGAAATGATACCGCCGAGCAATAATCCAATGGTCAATGTAAAACGTGGCACCAGTTTTTCAGATAGATAGGCGATGATCACGGAAGTAACAATCACCAGTCCGAACCCATGTAATATAATCGGCAGGCGCATCTTCCAGAAATTGGGCCAGGACGTGTACCAGGCTGCTTCGTAGAGCAGGGGCGGAAGAAAAATCAGAAAAATTAAATCGGGACTGATCCCCACCCGTGGTGTTCCGGGAATCAGGCTGATGAGTAGTCCGCCGATGACCAGGAAAATGGGATAGGCGATCTTCAGTTTCAGTCCCAGGATCACGAGGAGCATCACGGCGAATAACAGGGAAATAACATATAAGAGTGTTTCCTGAACCATCTTTCAATTTATAGGAAAAATTTCAGAACGGCTTATGAATAAAAGGAAAAACCACGATTGAAATCGTGTTCAATGTTTAACTTCATCCTGCCTTAGAATACATAATTTGCTGATATATGAAAAGATTTTGCCTGACGTCTTTATTGATTATTATTTTTTCTGTAACGAACCTCCACGCTCAAAAAAACTGGACCCCATTATTTGACGGAACCACGTTGACCGGATGGAAACAATTGACGGGGAAGGCGACCTTCCAGCCATTTCGCGGAACCATCATGGGCGTCTCGGCTCCCAATTCTCCCAATAGTTTTTTATGTACGGAAGCAGAATACGGTGACTTTGCGCTGGAACTGGAAGTCATGATGGACGATACCACATTCAATTCCGGTATTCAGTTCAGAAGTCATTTTGATAAAAGCGGTAATAACAATGCCGGCCGGGTGTATGGCTACCAGTATGAACTGGATCCCTCATCGCGTCGCTGGACCGGCGGTATTTATGATGAAGCGCGCAGGGACTGGCTTTATCCGATGTCGCTGAATCCAAAGGCACAGGGTACATTCCATTTAAAAGAATTCAATAAAGTCAGGATAGAATGTATCGGAAATGAAACGCGCACCTGGATCAATAATGTTCCGGCGGCCTGCCTGGTGGATATGACCGATTATCATGGGTTCATCGGCCTGCAGGTACATGCCGTTTCAAACCCCGCATTTGCTGGGCAAAGAGTTTATTTCAGGAACATCCGGATCAAATCCATATCTGCATTCTCGAGCGATTTTGGGAAAGGCGTATATGTGATGAATACCGTTCCGAATTATTTAACGGATTACGAAACGAAAAATGGCTGGAAGCTTTTATTTGACGGCGAAGATTCCAAGGGCTGGCGTGGTGCCTACAAGGATGGTTTTCCGGAGAAGGACTGGGAGATACGCGATGGTACCATTACTGTTCTGAATACAGAAGGTAAGGAAGGAGGAAATGGCGGGGATATCGTAACACTGGATCAATACAAGGCATTTGATCTTTCATTTGATTTCAAACTCACACCGGGCGCCAACAGCGGAGTAAAATATTTTGTGACCCTGAAAGAAAACAATACGGGATCAGCCATCGGTTTGGAGTACCAGGTACTGGATGATTCTTTACACCCAGACGCCAAACTCGGAATGAATGGCAACCGCACGCTCGCATCCTTATATGATCTGATACCGGCGGCCAAACAAAAAAGATTTATTCATGCCATCGGACAGTGGAACACGGGCCGGATCATTGTATATCCGAATAATCACGTGGAACATTACCTGAACGGTGTGAAAGTGCTGGAATACGAAAGGGGATCGCCGCCATTTCGGGCACTGGTAGCCGTTAGTAAATTTAAAATCTGGCCCAATTTCGGGGAAGCGCCGGAGGGCCATATCCTGTTGCAGGATCATGGGAACGAGGTGAGCTTTCGGTCCATTAAAATCAAAACACTCGAATAACAAGTATGGAAGACTGGAAGACTGGAAGTATGGAAGTAGTATTTTAATTCACTAGTATGAAAAGAAGAGACTTTATTAAAAACGGGACGCTGGCGACTGCTGCTGGTATTCAGATATTGAATTTTCCCATATTTGGTAAGGCGGCGCCTTCGAATAAAGTAATCCTGGCCGTGATGGGCGTGAACAGCCGCGGATCTTACCTCGCGAAGTCCTATGCACAATTGCCCAATGTGGAGATCGCCTATATCTGTGATGTGGAAGACGGTGCCATCAAAAACGGTTTTGATGCTTTGAAAAGCGCTGCACGCAAACCCATCCTCGTAAAAGATATCCGGGAGCTCGTAAAGAAAAATGATTTCGACGGACTCCTGATCGCCGCACCGGACCACTGGCACACGCCGGCAGCGATCCTGGGTGTGTCGCACGGAAAAAATGTATATGTCGAAAAACCCTGCGGACATAATCCTGCAGAGGGTGAAATGCTGGCGCATGCCATGAGCCGTTACGGAAAACTTATCCAGATGGGCAATCAGCGAAGGTCAATGCCCACCCTGATCGAAGCGGTCAAAGAAGTGCGTAGTGGCGCCATCGGCGAACCCTACCTCGGAAAAGCCTGGTATGCCAATGACCGCAAATCCATCGGCAAAGGAATCGTAGTACCGGTTCCTGCGACACTCGATTATGAACTCTGGCAGGGTCCTGCGCCCAGAAAAGAATATAAAAACAACCTGATTCATTATAACTGGCATTGGTTCTGGAACTGGGGAACGGGAGAAGCCTGTAACAACGGAACCCATGAAATCGATTGCTGCCGCTGGTTCCTGGGCGTGGATTATCCGACCCGGGTGGTTTCTTCCGGAGGACGATATGCTTTTCAGGATGACTGGCAAACGCCCGATACACAAATTGCCTCATTCGAATTCGGAACAAAAAAAGCCATCACCTGGGAGGGCAGGAGCTGTAATAAATTCCCCGTAGAAGGTTCCGGCAGAGGTTTTATAATTTATGGAGATAAGGGCACCCTTGTAAATGTAGGGGCGGCTGACTATGCAATTTACGATACTAACAATAAATTGGTGAAGAGTGTAAAGGGAGAGATGGCTGCTGACCCTGCGAATCCGGTGAGTGCGACGGGCAACCTTGACTTCTATCACTTTGAAAATTTTGTAAATAGTATCCGGGGAGAAGCCAAATTAAATTCACCCGTAAACGAAGCGCAAAAATCTGTGCTGCTTTGTCATCTCGCCAACATATCACAAAGAACCGGCCGTGCACTCAACTGCGATGACAAGAACGGTCATATCCTGCAGGATGAAGAAGCCATGAAATTATGGAGCAGGGAGTATGAACAAGGTTGGGCACCACTTCAAGCGTAACGCTTAACGCGTAACGCATAACGCCTTCTTTTCAATTAACAATTAACAATTGACAATTAACAATTATCAAGACCCACGCTGTGAGCCACCAGTAAGCTTCGTATTTCTGGAAAGTCCTTTCGTGTTTACCTTGACTTTTTGATTTTGCTGATTTGGTTTTGTATTACCAATGCCTCCGCCGCCCGGGCGGTTGTCTTTTTTGTTTTTCTTATTTGGGATAAGTGACATAAACAATGTTTGCGCAAAGTTAACAGATTCCGCAAAATTTTCAGCTTTAGAATACAGTAAATTGTTAATGATCCGATGATCGGCCCTAGAAAGGATATTTAACTCTAATTTGATAAGATTATTTCAGCGCTTCGTTGAGATTATTTCCAGGTAAATATGTCCTTTTTATTATTCTGATTTTCGGGAACACCGGTAATTGCGTGCGAATAGAATTAAAGATGGATTTGTTACACCTATTAAAAACCTGAGCCATGAACTTCGGCCTAACGGTCAGGGATACTGTATCCACGTGGTATGGTGTGGGTGGACCCTAAGTCATGTGGAGCCAAAATAATAGTCCTTGTAATGGAAAATCATGGTGCAGGACTCACTTTCATACAGATGTTTTAGTCTACTATTCCCATTAACATTTTATTCTGTTTGTTTATAAGGCGGTAACTGTTCGGTTCCGTACAGTCGTTTTGCCTCTGAAACGGCGTGTGTATTGATTTACAGCGTTTTAATGTTTTGGCATGGCATTGCATAATACAAGTTAGAACCGACACAGATTTTTTCTAAAATGTTTTTTTACAGCGCTGCAACATGATCGAAAAACCTGCGTCTTACTAACAGACATTAACCAACAACTTATAAAACTTTTAAAATGAAAAAGATAATCTTATCAATCGCAATCGGGCTGGCTGTGTTCAGTACAGCATTCGCAAAACCTGATAGTATCAACGATCGCGCAGTAGCTGCTTTTCAAAAAGATTTCCACAAAGCATCCGATGTGAGCTGGGCCTCTACAAGTAATTATGTGATGGCTACATTTAAGATGGACAATGAAACACAATTTGCATATTATGATTTTCAGGGAAACCTGATCGGGGTGGTACATCATATACTGACCAGCAGTCTGCCTGCTGATCTCAGCAAGGATATTAAAAAACGTTATTCCAATTACTGGGTTTCTGAACTTTTCCAGATTACCACTGACGAAGGCGTTTACTACTATATCCGGTTAAAAAATGCTGACGAAACCATCGCGCTGACTACAGAAGGTGGCAATGGCTGGCAGAGGTTTGCCTTACCAAGAAATACTAAAACAGATTTCTGACATATTTAGCACTAGTCTTTTGGTTTAGATCGAAAAAATCCCTCCGTTCCCGGAGGGATTTTCAGTTTATATAAAAAGCGTCATCTTCGCAGCCGGGAATTTATTTGAATGCGAAAAACATTAGTCGTGGCAGGTGGGGGAGCGGCCGGATTTTTCTGCGCTGTAACAGCCGCACGTTTAAATCCGCAGTTAAAAGTAATCCTGGTAGAAAAAACCGGAAAGCTTTTATCAAAGGTAAAGGTCAGCGGTGGCGGACGCTGTAACGTAACGCACGCCTGTTTTTCCATTCCGGATATGGTGAGAAAATATCCACGGGGTGCCCGGTTCGTAAAAAAAACCTTTCATCAATTCTTTACTACGGATACCATTCAATGGTTTGAAGAAAGAAAACTGCACTTGAAAACGGAAGAAGACGGCAGAATGTTTCCACAAAGCAATTCTTCACAATCCGTAATCGATTGCCTTTTGCAGGAAGCAAATCAATACCAGGTAGAAATCCGGTTGCACCACGAAATAAAAAATATAGATTATCCAACGGAATCAAATTCTTTTACTCTGCACTTCAGCAATGAGTTAAGATTAAATGCCGATTTTATCTGCCTGGCCTGTGGCGGATATCCCAAATCTTCCATGTTTGAATGGATTCTTCAAAGCGGACACAGCATTGAAGAGCCGGTGCCCTCACTATTTACTTTTAATATGCCTGGTCATTCCATTAATAGCCTGATGGGTGTTTCTGTTCCGGACGTGCAGGTAAAGATTGCGGGTGAATCTCTGAAGGAGAGGGGTCCTTTATTAATTACGCATTGGGGTATAAGCGGACCGGCCATTTTGAAATTGTCGGCCTGGGGTGCCAGGTTATTAAAAGAAAAAGAGTATCGTTTTGAAATTCGGGTGAACTGGCTGGGCGATCGTTCTGACCAATCCGTTCGTGATGAAATGCTGATGACGAGGGAATCTTCGGGAGGGAAAAAAATCAGGCAGAAAAATTCCTTCGGTCTTCCGCAACGGCTTTGGGAATGGTTACTGGAACAGGCCGGGATAAAAGATATTCATTGGGCCGATCTGCCGGCCGCCTTGCAAAATAAACTGATCCAGTTGATCACAAACCAGTCTTTCCCCGTGGAAGGCAAAACGACTTTCAAAGAAGAATTTGTGACAGCGGGTGGTATTCGTCTGTCAGAAATCAACCATCATACCATGGAAAGCCGCATCAGGCCTGGATTATACTTCGCCGGCGAACTATTGGATGTGGATGCTGTGACCGGTGGTTTTAATTTCCAGCATGCCTGGACGAGTGGGTTTATTGCGGGGAAGTCTATTGCGGAAAAGACTTTTTAGTTGACGGTTGACGGTTGACCGATGACCGTTGACCGATCACCGATGACCGTTGGCGGTTGACAGTTGGCGGTCAACTGTAAATACTGAATGTATTTAAAGTCTAACTTTTCTTTGGTGTGTACCAGATGGCAGATGACCAGGCGCGTTCCTGTATTGAAGCCGGATTGCCTTTTGGTACATCAACACCCAGTGCTTTGGCATCGTATGTTGACCAACGGGGAACCGGAATTTCCAATACACGGATATAATAGCAGGCCGGGACTTTTGGATCAAAATCAGGATCCGTCCAAACACCCGATAATTCCGCATTGCCGATCGTATTCGTATATGTGGCATTTTTTACATCCACTGTATTTCCAACAGGTGGCAGTTTGCCTGTAGCCGGATTTATTTTCCGGTCGCCAGACCAAACGGCATTATATATTTTTTCAAAGTACTTACCATTTTTAAGAGAAACTTTGATAACCTGTATCCGGTCCAGGTTGCCGCTATTCGGATCTTTGATGGCCTGTACGATAAAAGAAGGTGCTTTTGCACTTGCAGTCATATTCGGTAAATCACCACCCATGGGTACGCCATTCGCATAAGCTGTTTTTACCCAATCGTTAGCCTTCAAAGTATTCTGGTCAAAATTCCATCCGCCAAATAACCTGATTTTCATGAGTTGCCCGGAAGTACAAAATACTTCCTTACGTTTCATGGCATCAAAAATGGCATCCCTTGTATTTTCTTCTGCCCATACACCAGTTAAGGCCGCTGCGGACTCCTTAATCACATCCGTTCCGATTCCAAGGGGGTTATATAATCTTTGCTTTGCCGTAATGTCCACGCCTGCGTGGCTGCCTTTAAAATTATATTCTTCTGTTGCATTCATTCCACTATGCATATCCGTGCCACCGGCAACACCCATTTTAAAGGGGTTGGCACCCATGGATTGCAAAAACTCCAAACCGTGTCCAAGGGCTTCCCTTACATATCCTCCACTAACTTTAGAAGGAACTGTTTTTCCAGGGAAGAGTAAGTTTACAAAAAGTTCATAGTTAGCAAACTCATCATTGGGTGAAAGTGTGGGATGGGTTTCTGAAGTTCCCTTTGTCTGCATCAATTCAGTAAGCGGTTCATTCATATTTCTTCTTTCTGCATAAGCCATATTCAGCGGGTTTCCGTATGTGTCTTTCATTGGATACATTAATCCGTTACTGATGTTTCCATTGTGGCTGATGGCAAATACGTCGATACCTGTTTTGCGCTGCGCTTCCATCCATGTCCAAAGATCTTCGGGTTTGTTAGAGTTTAAAGCAGAAAAAATGACATCAGGTAATTTGTCACCACGAAAAAAAACGTTCCTGTGCATGTTGGCAAATCCCGGTGCAGAAGTCCATTCGTAGGAATGAATAGTCGTATATTTTCCCGGTTTATTATGTTTGTTAGCTATTTCAATTTCATACTTCCAATTCTGTGCGATTATTTTCGGGTCAACCAGATAATCAATAGGTTTCTCATGCACCATTGACAAACCCATCGTTGTATAGGCTTTAAAAGTAGAATCCTTGTTACCCGAATTGACCAGCATGCCTACCGGGCTTTTTGATAGTGGATTGGTAGTGTCTATTAAAAGCTGGTTGACGCCCAAATACTCCGAGTGATCTGTCAGGCAGGTAAAGTCAAGCCCCTGCTTACGTTGCATTTTTACTCCCATATATTCAATTTCACCACCTGCATCAAAATCATAGGTCTGATCGGGCGTTGTTCTGCATCCAAAATTGTAGGCATCAAAGGACATAGTTGAGTGCGTATGAGTACTTCCGAAGTAACAATTCTTGTCCGGATTACGGGGAGGAAGAGCTGCAGCAGTAGTAGCTGAATCGCTTGCTTTTGTTGAATCGGATGTTCCTTCTTTACTGGTTCCGCCACTGTTACAGGAAGTAAAAACAACAACAATCATCAATAAAAACAGTAAAGGTTTCATGCTATTTTTTTTGAATGAAAGGATTGGTGAAACAAGTTACATACTATTTACTCTCACCCAGTTTTTTCACCATTATTTAACCGTTAACTGAAATGGCAACCAATCTGATTAAAGGAAATAGATCACTGCCAGTCTTTGAAAAAACCAAACTGCTGCCATGCAACCGATCGTATAGGGAGGAATCCAGCGCGTCCAGACAGGCATGTTTTTGAGTATTTTGTGCATTAACCAGATGATCAGCATGACGGTAAGGATAAATAAGATCTGGCCGGTTTCCACGCCTACATTGAATAGCAATAAGGCCAGCGGAATATCGTGCTCCGGCAGTCCGACATTAGCAAGAGCTCCAGCAAAACCAAATCCATGAAGCAAGCCAAAAATGAAGGCGACCACCCAGGGATACTGACGGCTAAACACCGGTTTACCCTGATAATAGTGAACCAATTCCACTGCAAGGAAAATAATACTTAAGGCAATAGAGGCTTCCACCGGGGCAGGCGGTATATGAACCCATCCAAGAGTAGCCGCCGCCAGTGTAATGCTGTGTGCAATGGTAAAAGCAGTAATGGTTTTTAGTAATCTTCTTTTTCCCTGCACAATCAAAATCAGGGCAAGCACAAATAGCAAATGATCGATGCCAAATAATATATGTTCTATTCCCAACCGGAGGTAATCTAACACCGGCAAGGCAGAATGTTCTGATTTAGTAATAACAAAGCTGGGATTTGAAGGCCGGATAATCCGGGTAATCTTGGTTCCGTCAGAAAACTGAACCGTCACCAGCACATCGGTGATCGTGGTTTTTAACCCTTCGATGGTTATGGTTTGACCTGCTACGGATTTATTGGTAATTATTTTCCATTGACGTATGAGCGCCGTACCAGTTGCCGAATTAGTCGAAATGGAATCAGTTAACCATCCGGATGACAAAACCGGGGTCAGGTAAATGCCTGATTCTCCTGATACAGGTTGCTTCCAGAATATGTCAATCCGGTTAGGATTGACTTCCCGTATTTCCAAGTAGGCCGGGCGAATCTCATGCGCCGACACATGCTGTGTCAACAACAATAAATTAAAAAAGAAAAATAACTGTTTTACCCTGCTCATTGTTTATATAATTCAATCGGCCTTAAATTCGATGGTATATTTTTCAACCAGTTTTTCCATGACTTCATTATCCATTTCTTTCAATTTATCATTTTTGTAGGATTCCATTACCTGTCCTTTTATTGCGCTTAATGGAGGAATAATACTATCCTGCTTTTTGTCTACATACAATAAGTGCCATCCATATCCGGATGAAAACGGTCCGGTCCATTTATTTTCCTTTACGGTATATAAAGAATCAGTAAATGGCGAATCGCCAAAAAGGCCCTGGGCCTCCGTTTTGCCAAGATTGCTGTAATCGTATAACAGCATAAAATGATCACCGAGTTCCGGAGCCCGTTGGGGTGAAACTCTGGTTTGGAGCCTGTGTAAAACAATGATTGCCCTTTCTTTTGCTTTCTCATTGCTGCTGTTGTCGGCACTGAAATAAATATGTGAAAAAGAAACTTTAGGAGCTTCTGAAAACTTATTGGCATTTAATTTAAAATAATTTTCCAGTACGGTTTGGCTGGGATCGGGAACAATAATATTGTCCTTTAACAAAAAAGCCATTTTTTGTTGCAGGCGTCTTCTGATTATTTCATCGTCCTGACCGAGTCCCAATAGTTGAGCTTCCCGAACCAACACCTCTTCCTTCACGTATTCATCCGCAGCTATTTTCAGTTCATTTGTATTAGGCATTTTTCCAAATTGGGCCTCCCATGCCATGTTCAATTTCGCGATAACCGATTTATCAATGATTATTCTATGCGCGTCCCTTCGCTTCGAGATATAATATGATGCATAAAAAATTACAAATCCAATCAGGAGAAAGTGAAGAAGCGGTGCGCTTAAGAAGCGTTTTAATTTTGGTTTCATATTGGCACCAAACATTAATTTGAGTCAAAATGGAGTTGGGTGGCGTAAATATAAACACTTCACCCGAGTTCGGGGCTGGCATAAACCCGGCCCTGGTCTGGCTATTTATTTTTAATAAGGATTACCTTTAGGCATTTAAACCGAATCAATAATTTTTTATGAAAAAGAATATCTTAGGTTTAATATTGTTGTTCGCTTTAATGACTTCTTCCAAATCTCAATCAACTCAACCATTGACTTTGAAACAAGTGCTTTTGAACCAACTGAAAACCACCCATAATAACGAAGAGTGGTTTGCGCCGCTGAATGTGGCTATTGAAGGAATAACTGCCGAGCAGGCCAATTGGAAGCCGAAAGGCGCGGATCATTCGATCGCGGAACTTGCGAACCATCTCATCTTCTGGAACGAGGAAAACCTTGCAAAATTTCTGGGTGAGCCGGTACCAAAATTTTCCGGAAATAATAATGAAACATTTTCAGCTGTCACAAAAGAAACATGGCCCCAAACGGTCAAGAAAGCGGACAGCGTGATGACTGCCTGGGAGAATGC
>JABDFX010000066.1 GCA_013286315.1 Bacteroidota bacterium
ATGTATAAGGGTGCACACGAAATAACAATTGGCACACAGAATTCGCTTAAAAAATATTCGAACGGATTTTCTCCAGCCTATGAGGGAGTATACCGTTTTAACAGCGTGAGTGCATTTTATGCAGCAGCGGCCGACCCCTCAGTTAAAGCGACACGTTATGATCTGTCTTATACATTGCCTCCGAATGGCCCATTTCCTCTGGTGGGGCCACAGGATCTGGAACTTGGATTTTTTGTGCAGGACAAGTGGAGAGTCAAACAAAATTTCACGCTGATCTATGGCTTGCGCGTAGACATACCGATATTTAAAAATACATTCCTGCAGAATGATTCTGCAGCCGCCCTCACATTTTATAATGGTATTCACCTGAATACCGGACAGGCTCCCCATGTAAATCCTTTATTCGGACCAAGGCTTGGATTTAACTGGGATGTAAAGGGAGATCAGAAAACTCAGGTTCGCGGAGGAGTTGGATTGTTTGCGGGTCCACCTCCATTTGTATGGATCAGCAACCAGGCAAGTAATAGCGGTGTTGCTCTGTTCGGATCAATCAGCAATTCAACAACTGCTTCTTTCAGTCCGCAAGTGAACCCAAATCCAAACTGGCCGGCGAATGCTACCAAAACACTAAGCAAATCATACAGTCTGAATGTGACGGATCCATCTTTTAAATTTCCTCAGGCTTTGAAATCCAGTCTGGCGATAGATCAAAAAGTTTTAACGAACTGGATTATAACACTTGAATTCACCTACGCAAAAGATGTCAATGCTGCATTTTTCCAGAATGTGAACCTGCCATCCACTGGTACCGCCCTGGTGGGTGCGGATAATCGCATCCGTTATGGTTCCAGCCAGATTTACCCCGTTGGAGGGGCTGCAGATGCCACTGTATCGAATCCGAATATCGGGAATGCCATCTATATGACGAATGTGAACGGTGGGTATGCTTATACGGCAACACTGCAGGTGCAAAGACAATTTAAAAACCTGTATGTAAACGTATCCTATACTTACATGCAGGCAAAAGATGTCATGGTAGGCGGGTCCACAGCCGCCACTATGTGGGGATCAAAACCCGTTTCCGGAGACCCGAATTCACCTCAGCTGGGTTATTCAAATTCATATATGCCCCAACATGTTATTGCATCCGCTTCTTATAAATTTATCTATGGAAAATATTTCGCTACAACGGTCGGACTTATATATGAGGCAGCACCGTCCGGGGTTGGTTCATATGTATATAATGGGGATTTGAATAACGATGCACAAACATCCAATGATCTTCTGTATATACCAACGGTAGCGGATCATGAGTCTGGGAAATATGTGACAGCGGGCGGCGGCGGTTTGGATACCAGGTCTCCTGAAGACGTATGGTATCAGATCAATGCCTTTATTCAGCAGGATAAATACCTGAATTCACATCGGGGTAAATATGCAGATAGAAATGCGGTGATATTCCCCTGGTACAACAGAGTGGATGCCAATGTAAGCCAGGATTTCTATATCAAGGCAGGCAAAAATACCCATACGCTCAGATTTTCTGTTGATATTGTTAATCTGGGAAATCTGATTAATAAGGATTGGGGTATTTATCAGCTGCCTGCTGCCGGAACAGGTTCGAGTATTCTTACAAGTGGCGTTCCGAATGTCATTAACGTGGGACTTATTTCAGCTAAAGTGGGTGCGAATGGAGTCCCGGTATATGGCTTCCCATATCAGATTGCACCGACGGCAACTTCAGCCGGCGTGCCGTATACGCATTCCTGGAAAGACGATACCAGCCTGGCATCCCGTTGGCAGATGCAATTCGGGATAAGATATTTATTTAACTAACGTCTAAGCGTAAAACCGGACTCCGTAGTGTGGTGAATGTGAAAAGAGTGAGAAATGTAAGAATTTGCAGATTGAATTTGGAAATGATAATGTTCTAATATGTCTTTTACATTGTCATTTCAAATTTAACTTCCAGGTTATTACAGTTCTCACTCTTTTCACATTCACCACACTACGAAGCTGGCTTACCAAACCCCCATTTTAAAAAAACGGGCATGGCCTGCGCCCAGGTGGGAATATCGTGTTTGCCTCCGGCTATCTCATAGTAACAGATATCCTGTTCCGGGTCATAGCCCTTATCTGTCAGGGCAGAAATCAGGTCGAGTGTGTCATCTATAGAATCTATAACCCCGTTTTTGTTTCTATCTTCAGTTTCATCTGCCGTTCCGCATTCAAAAAAGAATTTCAATCCCGGCACGGCTTCTCCGTCCCGGATCTGAGTATGCATTATCCGGTGCTGTTCATCCTGATAATCCGGATCATCTTTATCCAACGTGCGCCACCAGAGGGAACCGGAAAAAATACCTGTGAGATTAAAAAGATGACCCTGCTTCCAGGAAATATCCAGGGCACTTAAACCACCCAGTGAAAATCCGGCAAAAGCCCAGCGGTTTTTTAGTTTATCCGGGAAAAGCAATTGAACAGCCGGCATCAATTCTTCCACGATAAAATACATATATCGCCGGGCCAGGTTCCCCCTCCCTTTATAATCAGCAGTTAACGCTGTTCCATATTCAAATTTCCGAAGCGGACCGGCATGAATTCCAACACATAGTATTGGTCTTATCGCGTCTGCCCGATATAATTTACCGAGAATGGAATCAAATCCCATGGTTTGAAGATCCTGACCGTCATTGATTATCAAAACATCCAATAGACCCATTGGGTTTTTTGACTGTGGTGGAAGGTAAAAATCAATACGCAGATTTCTTTCCAGCAATTTCGATGGAAATGAAAGGGTCTCCAGTGATTTTATTTCCGGGTTTACGGATAGCATATTTTCAAAAATAGGCAAGAATACGGAGTTCATTTGTTTTTATAGCATTTTAAAAATAAATTTGGATACCCACCAACCCGATTTAGCATGAATATTAATGAACAGTATTATAAATGGCATTCCCCCTCTCTCGATCACGATGTGGAAATGCTCGTTTTCGGGCATGCGGGTCAGCCGGTGATTTTATTTCCAACTTCAAAGGGAGAAT
Organism: Bacteroidota bacterium; assembly: GCA_013286315.1. GTDB lineage: Bacteria > Bacteroidota > Bacteroidia > Chitinophagales > Chitinophagaceae > Puia. The sequence continues at coordinate 3,042 of JABDFX010000066.1, forward strand.
ACTATCAGAATAAGGATCAGGGAATGATAACGGCAGCAAGGGATTTTTTGGAAAATGGAAAAATTAAGATTTATTGCCCGGCCAGTAACGATTCTGAGAGCTGGTATAATAAATCCATACCACCCAACGAAAGAGCCTGGAATCAGGAAAAATTCGACCGGATGATATCTACGGAACTTGTTCCATGGGCCCAGCATGAAACGGGATATGAAAGAATGGCCTTTGCAGGTTGCAGTTTCGGCGGCTATCACGCTGTCAATAGTGCCTTTCGTCATCCGAATCTGGCGAGTTATTGCTTTTCCATGGGCGGGGCCTTTGATATCAAGCAATTTACCGACGGTTTTTATGACGATACCATTTATTTTAATAACCCGATAGATTATATTCCAAACGACAATAATCCCAATCTTTGGAAAATGGGGATTGTCCTGGGAACGGGAGAATATGATATATGCAGAGCGGATAATGAACGACTGGACGTTATGCTTCAGCAAAAAAATATACGTCATTGGCTGGATATGCGACCGCACGCGAATCATGACTGGCCCATATGGCGCGAAATGTTTCCACATTATCTCTCTTTAATCAATTAACTTCCTGAAATAATTAAACTGCATGAAAAAAATCGGCGTTCTATATGGCAAAGAAAGAAGTTTTCCCATGGCCTTTATTGAAGCTGTGAATGGAAAGAATGTTCGGGGCGTCCGGGCTGAATCTGTGATTATCGACAAGGTAATTCAGGGTCAAGCCAGCGGTTACAGTGTCATCATTGACCGCATTTCGCAGGACGTACCCTTTTACCGGGCTTTCCTTAAGAATGCTGCCCTTAGTGGTACGGCGGTTATCAACAACCCCTTCTGGTGGAGTGCTGATGAAAAATTTTTTAATAACGCATTGGCAACAAAAATCGGTGTACCAGTTCCAAAAACGGTTATCCTGCCTTCACGCGATTTACCGGAAGACACATCCGATTTATCTTTTTCCAATCTGGCTTATCCGTTGGACTGGGAATCTATTTTTAAATATGTTGGATTTCCGGCTTATATGAAACCATTTGCAGGTGGCGGCTGGAAAAATGTTTACCGGATCGCAAACGCGGAGGATTTTTATCAGAAACACAGTGAAACAGGCCGCCTGGTGATGTTGTTACAGGAAGAAATAGTATTTGAGGAGTATTACCGTTGTTATTGCATTGGCGGAAAATACGTGCGCATCATGCCTTATGAACCACGCAATCCCCATCATTTGCGTTATGTGGCAGATTTTTCGCCTTCGGAAGAAAGGTTAAGACAAATGGAACAAATTGTTCTGCGGATCAATCACTACCTCGGCTACGATTTCAATACTGTTGAGCTGGCAGTAAAAGACGGCGTACCCTATGCTATTGATTTCTGCAATCCGGCTCCCGATGCTGAAAGGGGTAGTGTGGGTGAAGATAATTTTAACTGGGTAGTAGAAACGGCGGCAATCTATGCAATCGAAAGAGCATTGGAATCCAGAGATGGTCTGGATAATCAGACCTGGGGTGAATATATTAAGAGAAGCACAATGCAGAAGCCTTTGATGGGTTAACAATTTCTGACGATATAAAACTGTTCATTTCCTCCTTTAATCAAATATTTCAAAAACGAACGATTCCTCATTTACCTCATTGATTTTATGGTGAACATCAACTATCAGAATTTTACACTCGGGATTGAAGAGGAATATATGGTTATCGATCCCTCAACCAGGGAACTTAAAAGTCATGAGCAGAAGATTGTTGTCGAGGGTCAGAAAATAATCCGCGATAAAGTAAAGGCTGAAATGCACCAGGCTGTAGTAGAGGTGGGAACCGATATCTGCCGCGATATTTCGGAAGCCCGACAGGACGTTTCCACTTTACGGAAAACCATTTCACAGATCGCCGCTGACCAGGGCCTTTGGGTAGGTGCTTCGGGCACACATCCTTTCAGCCACTGGGAAAGCCAGCTCATTACAGATCATGCACGATACAACGAAATTGTAAATGAATTGCAGGAAGCGGCACGCAGCAATCTGATTTTTGGCCTGCATGTGCATGTAGGAATGGAAAGCAGAGAGATGGCTAATCATATCGCCAATTCAACACGGTATTTTCTTCCTCATATTTATGCACTCAGTACGAATTCTCCTTTCTGGGAGGGGCGTAGTACAGGATATAAATCTTTTCGAACCAAAGTTTTCGATAAATTTCCACGTACTGGTATTCCGGAATATTTTGAAAGTATTGAAGCGTACGAAAATTTCATCAAATTACTTGTTAAAACAAATTGCATTGACAATGCTAAAAAGATCTGGTGGGACCTGCGCGTACATCCATTCTTTAATACTGTGGAATTTCGGATTTGCGATGTTCCAATGACCGTCGAAGAGACCATTTGCATAGCCGCATTATTCCAGGCTATTTGTGCAAAAATTTACAAACTCAGGACTCAGAATCTGAATTTCATTATTTATCAGCGTGCGCTGATCAATGAAAATAAATGGCGCGCCAGCAGATATGGAATAGATGGACACCTGATCGATTTCGGCAAGGAGGAAGAAGTCAATACCCGGGTATTGATTTATGAACTGTTGGATTTTATTGATGATGTACTCGATCCGCTTGGAAGCCGGGACGCAGTTAGCATTATTCCGAAAATGTTTGAATTCGGAACCGGTGCTGACAGACAACTAAGAATTTATGAGGAAAGTAAGAGTCTGGTAAAAGTGGTGGACTATATACACGACCAGTTCTTATATGGCTTATGACAGATTCTCTATCACCACAGCACTTGCGCCGCCACCGCCATTGCATATTCCAGCCGCTCCGAACCGTGCTTTCTGTTCACGCAGGATATAGAGCAAAGTTACTAAAATCCTGGCTCCGCTGCAGCCCAGGGGATGACCCATTGCAACGGCACCACCATGAATATTTACTGTCGAAGGATCCAGTTGCATACGTCTGCTGTTTTCAATTCCTACCACTGAAAATGCTTCGTTTAATTCCCAGTAACTGATGTCTTCCATTTTCAAACCGGCCTTTTTCACGGCCCGCGGAACAGCGATGGCAGGGGATGTAGTAAACCATTCGGGTGATTGTTCCGCATCAGCATAAGATAGAATTCTGGCCAACGGCTTCAAACCAAGCTGTTTCAATTTTTCTTCACTAACCAATATCATCACTGCTGCACCATCATTCATTGTACTTGCATTGGCTGCAGTAACTGTTCCGTCTTTCTGGAAAGAAGGTTTCAGCAATGGAATTTTTTCAAATTTTACGTTGAAGGGTTCTTCATCTTGTTCAAATCGAATAGTTTCTGCTTTTTTTTGTATGTCCAGTGCAAATACTTCGTCTTTGAACTTACCCGTTTTCCATGCTGACTGCGTCCTGCGATAACTTTCAATGGCAAATACATCTTGTTCTTTGCGACTGATGCCACAGGCAGATGCACATAGTTCAGCTGCATTCCCCATGGCTTTTCCATCATACACATCTATCAGTCCGTCCTTGGCGAGACCGTCTATCAGAAGACTATTTCCATATTTATTTCCCCATCGCATCTGGTCGGAATAAAATGGAACATTGCTCATACTTTCCATGCCGCCTGCAACAACGACCTCAGAATCACCCAATAAAATATTCTGTGCGCCAAAAACGATGGACTTCATTCCGCTGGCACATACTTTGTTGACTGTCGTACAGTTTACATTATCCGGAAGACCGGCAAATTTAGCTGCTTGCCTGGCGGGTGCCTGTCCAAGGTTTGCCTGCAATACTGAACCCATCAGTACATCATTCACCTCCTCTATGGGTATTCCTATTCGGGAAATCGCTTCGCGGATCGAAAGTGCCCCCAAACGGGTTGCCGTAAAATCCTTCAGCATTCCTCCAAAACTTCCAATGGGTGTCCGGACTGCGGATACGATATATACTGCGGGTGATCTCATTTAAAAATTTTTAGCAAGTTAATTCAATTCGCCGAACTGGTTTTAGTGGTGTTTGATTCAACTGACCCTTCAAACATTTCGTATTCTTTCCTGAAGCTTTTCACAGTCTGTGAAAAATACGAGTATTCTGGTTGCTTAATTGTAAAACTGACAGTTTAAATAATAATGGCCTGGTTATAATCAGTTTTTAAACAATTAGCATGGCAATAAAAAATGCAACCTTTATTTTATATCCATTAAATTTATTCTTTATTAATTTTTATAACTGACGTGGTAATATGGGAGATCTCCAGATACGAAAGCAGCCAAAAAAATATGATGCAGTTATTGTTGGATCCGGCGCTGGTGGAGGTATGGCCGCGTATGTATTGGCGCATGCCGGACTAAAGGTTTGCCTGATTGAGGCCGGGCCCATGTTTGATCCAAAAAAAGATTCCAACCAATTAAAGAATCCCTGGGAATCACCCAGGCGGGGCGAGGGAACAAAGTTCAGACCATTTGGGGATTTTGACGGATGTTACTGGGGCTGGGAAATAGACGGAGAACCTTATACGCACGTCGGAGATACGAAATGGGAGTGGTGGCGGGCCAGGATGCTCGGGGGTAGGACGAATCACTGGGGCAGAATTTCACTTCGATTCGGCCCGCTGGATTTTAAAAGAAAAAGCATTGACGGACTGGGAGACGACTGGCCGATCGGTTATGACGATGTAAAACCTTATTATGATAAGATCGATCAGATGCTGGGCGTATTTGGAACAAATGAAGGCTTGTATAATGACCCGGATGGGTTCTTTCTTCCCCCGCCGAAACCACGACTGCATGAACTTTTTATAAAAAATGCAGGCAAGCGCGTGGGGGTTCCAGTAATCCCTTCCCGGCTTTCCATTCTGACCAAGCAAATCAATAAGGAAAGAGGGGCTTGTTTTTTCTGTGCTCAATGTGGCCGCAGTTGTAAAGTATATGGTGATTTTTCAGCTTCCTCCTGCCTGGTAATCCCAGCTTTGAAAACAGGAAACATTGACCTTGTGACAAACGCCATGGCCCGGGAAGTACTAACGGACAAAGAGGGGCTGGCTACCGGCGTTTCTTATGTGAATAAAGAAGACATGCAGGAGTACCAGGTATCCGGAAGAACAGTTATCCTGGCTGCAAGCGCCTGTGAAAGCGCCAGACTGCTGCTGAATTCAAAATCAACCAGGCATGCCAACGGGCTTGCGAACAGTAGCGATGTAGTTGGAAGATATCTGCATGATTCCACCGGCGCCGATATGACAGGCATCGTTCCCGACCTCTTCAACCGAAAAAGATATAATGAAGACGGCGTGGGCGGCATGCATGTATACAGCCCCTGGTGGCTTGATAATAAAAAACTGGATTTCCCGCGCGGCTATCATATTGAATATGGTGGCGGTTTCGGCATGCCCTTATATGGATTCAACTGGGATATTCAGGATATAAATGGCAACATCAAAATAAACGGGATACAAAAAGAACCGGGTGGTTATGGTGCCTCGCTGAAAGAAGACTATCGGTATTTGTACGGCGCTCATATTGGTATGGCCGGGCGTGGAGAGGCTGTTGCCAGAAGGGACAGCCTGTGTGAAATAGATCCGAGTGTTGTTGACAAGTATGGCATTCCCGTTCTGCGTTTCAATACCAATTATACTGACTATGAAATTAACCAGGCCAAACACATGCATGAAACTTTTTCTGAAATCCTGCACAGCATGGGCGCTATTATTACCGTTGGTGCAAATGATGGAAAACATAATAACTGGGGGCTCCACGCTCCGGGGAATATTATTCATGAGGCGGGAACGGTCAGGATGGGAAATGATCCGCAACATGCGCCCCTGAATAAATGGAGTCAGGCGCATGACTGCAAAAACGTTTTCTGTGTGGACGGCGGTCCCTTCGTTTCCCAGGCCGATAAAAATATTACATGGACAATATTAGCCCTCTCCATGAGAACGAGTGAATATATCGTCGACCAGATGAAAAAACAAAACATTTAAAATAACAGTCATGGACAGACGAAAATCAATTAAAACCCTGGTCATCGGGGGTATCTCAATCGGCGCCATTGCAGAAGCGTGTAACCGGCGTGAGAACAGTCCGATAGCACCAGAAACATCTGGTAAAGATGCAATTGCTTCGGGTATCAACCGGATGAAAGAAGAACTGGCTCATGAAAAAATGATTAATGCGGAACCGGCGTTCTTTACAGCAGATGAAATGGCAACCATTACCCTGTTGGGAGATATTATCATTCCGAAAGACGAAATCAGTGGTAGCGCTTCGGATGCACAGGTTCCTGCTTTTTTAGAGTTTATAGTAAAAGATAAACCGGAACATCAAACGCCATTACGCGGTGGTTTACGCTGGCTGGATGTTCACTGTCTGAATCGATTTGGTAAAGCGTTTAAAGATTGTGAACATGCCCGGCAAATGGAAATGGTGGATGAGATTGCATGGCCCGAAAAGGCAAAACCGGAAATGCGACAGGGGGTCATTTTTTTTAACCTGATGCGCAATCTGGTAGCAACTGGATTTTATACTTCAGAAATGGGCGTGAAAGATATAGGCTATATTGGCAATGCTCCGTATCAATGGAATGGTGTACCCCCAGATGTACTGAAACAATACAACCTGGCTTATACAGAAAAAGAGCTGAAGGAGTGCATCAGCTTCTCCTGATATTAATTTTCCAATGGATTTACATAATATCCTTCCTCGCTTAATACAAAGCTGTTCGGAACGAAAGAGAGGAGTGATTGTGTAATCATAGAAGCCGCCTCGCGCAGGTAAGTTGCTCCGATTTCCGGAGTGCGCACTGCAAACTGCCAGCTTTGAATTTTCAAAAATGCGACTTTACTTTCCTGGATAATCTGGTTATCCGTTTGACGAAAGATCTCAGCCAGGCGATCCTGCTGGTTGTCGATATTAGGGGACATAGGGATCAGATTTTAGGTTTTCTAAGGTTGAACAAAATATTAACGGAATAGGGGTCAAAAAAATTGTCGATATGCCCATTTCAATCTTTAGAAATACCCCTGATCCGGGTTTTCTTAGGGTTTTTACGTTCTCCTTTTGTCGAAGCTGCCAGTTTTAACGCATCGTAAGCGTTTACAATCCCACCGGTAACAGAAAGCTGATTAAAATCAATTGTAGAGCCAGTAGCGGCCCATTTTATCTGGCTTTGAGGCAGTTTCATCACGGATTGCATCAGTATATATTTCAACTGACGGGCACTTAGTTGTGGATAATATTCGAGCAGTAAAGCAGCGATACCGGAAACCATCGGAGCTGCCATACTGGTACCGCTGTAAGTAGCATATTGATTACCCGGCAGGGCAGAATAAACTTTTACTCCGGGTGCAAACAGATCAACCTGTTTCTTCCCATAATTGGAAAATCGTGCGAGGACTAAACTGTCAGGGCCACCTGCATTTGCACCCACTGTAATAAAACAACAGGAATTTCTTCCTCCGGCATCATATTCCGGTACCGGATAATGAGAGATCGAATCAATATTTCTGGATTCATTTCCAGCCGCATGCACGAGTAAAACATCATGATCTGCAGCATACTGAATAGCATCATCCACCCATTTTTTCCCTGGTGAAAAATATTTTCCAAAACTCATATTTACCACCCGTGCACCATTATCCACCGCGTAACGGATCGCGAGGGCAATGTCCTTGTCTCTTTCATCTCCATCCGGAACAGCACGAATAGCCATAATCAATACATGTTCGTCAATTCCATCCATCCCTTTTCCATTTCCGCGGGAGGCGGCAATGATACCGGCTACATGTGTGCCATGCGATGGATATCCGGCTGACACATTATTGTTTCCGTAGTTTCTGTCGGCAATATTATTAAAGTTGTCGCCAATAATTTCTCTCCGCCTCGCATTCGGATCGTTGGAAAAATCAGCCAATTTTATCCGTGCGCTTTGCAGATATTTTTCCGCCTCATGAATGAACCTGCCCAGGGACATGTCAGGTGTTATCCCGTATTTATTGAAATACATCAGTGTATTTTTTTTTACAAGGATAAATATTGAATCCGTAGGCTGATACTCCGCCACATCATGTGCAAAAATGGAATCTTTACCAAGATTTACTTTCAGAATACTGTCGGCGGATCGCATCTGTGGGATCATCTGCGTTAACCAGAATACCGCCTGTGCCTGTTGAATAGAATCCCTTATAAAATATTTTTTTACTTTTTCCCGATACAGTTTTTTGGCAGATATATCTCCATTGTCCATCCAGTCGGAATCCATATTGAGGCGGTAGTATTCCCGGTATGATTCATAGCTTTCAACAATAATATTTTTGCCGTTTTTACCTCCCAGGAAATTCCACCCATGCATATCATCCACGTATCCGTTATGATCGTCGTCAATGCCGTTTCCGGGGATCTCTTTTGAATTTGTCCAGATATGCCCGACCAAATCTTCCTGCGCTGTGTCCACTCCCATATCAATCACTGCTACGATCACCGGATGGGCTATTTTCCCTTTCAACAACTCTGCGTATGCCCGGTTTATTCCAGCTCCGAGTACACTGTCCGTACGATAATCCAACAACTGCCAGCCATGTGCGTTATATATGTTGGATTGAGCCCGGGCAAATTGAAATGAGGAGAAAAAACTGACAAGCAACAAAATCAGTGAATAGAAAATTCTCTTCTCGCTTTTCATCTATTAATTTTTGGACTTCCTTATTTTTGCCAACTGGCAATTTATACAATATTGAGTTACCCCTCAATTCCTGCCGGCTCTAATTTTAGGATGAACCTTTTCAAACCATTAACAACTACCCGATCACTTTATATAAACGCTTATAGCGGACTTTCACGCTCGACCTGGCTATTGTCACTTGTTATGTTAGTAAACAGGAGTGGCACGATGGTTCTGCCGTTTATGACAATTTATCTGACGGGTATTGGATTTTCGCTTTTTAAAGCAGGTATAGTAGTCGGTATGTTTGGTGCAGGTGCCATCGCCGGGGGATATATTGGTGGAAAACTGACAGATAAAATCGGATTTTACCGAATACAGCTCATCACTTTGATTGGCGGTGGTTTATTGTTTATCCTCCTGGGACAAATAAAAAGCTACCCACTCATCTGCCTGTTTACTTTTATACTCAGCCTTGTAAATGAATCTTTCCGACCGGCGAATAATACCGCTATTGCACTCTATAGTAAACCGGAAAACAGGACTCGTTCCTATTCTCTGAACAGGCTGGCCATTAATCTCGGTTGGGCGTTCGGCGGAACCCTTGGTGGCATCATCGCTTCGTTTAATTACCATTTATTATTCTGGATCGATGGCTTTACAAATATCATAGCAGCCCTGATGCTGTATTACTTGTTGAATCCTGCCGACCAGGTAGCCAGCGAACCCATTCCGGGTGAACTGTCATTAGTTAAAATCTCCCCTCTTAAAGATAAAAAATTCAAAATATTTATTGGGCTGACCATATTATATGCGCTGTGCTTTTACCAGCTCTATTCCACCATCCCGGTTTATTATAAGGATGTATATCATATGTCGGAGTTCTATATTGGCATACTGATGGGATTGAACGGGCTGATCATCGTTATTATAGAAATGGTTTTGATCTTCCACCTGGAATCAAAAAATAGGGCTATGCATTTCATTTCTCACGGATTTCTACTAACTGCCCTTTCTTTCCTGGTTTATATTTTTCTGCCATTCCCCTTAATAACGGCATTGCTTTCTGTTATTCTGGTCACGATGGGTGAAATTTTGGCTATGCCATTTATGAATAATTACTGGACGGGAAGGGCTTCTTCCGGTAACAGAGGGCAGTATGCAGGATATTATACCATGGCCTGGTCGCTGGCTCAGGTTCTTGGTCCAACGGGAGGAACCTGGATTGCCGGTCATTGGGGTTTCAATAGCTTGTGGTGGATATCCGCCCTGATATGTCTGATCGCAGGAATTTTATTTCGAACTGTGAAACTGCAATAATCAGAAATCATTTTCCTCCGAAAACTTTTTTCAGCAAATCGGTAACCTGAGCTGCAGGATCTTTACGGATTTGAATTTCTTCCTGAGCGACATAATAGAAGATTCCGTTGATGGCTTTTTGAGTAACATAAGAAGTCAAATCGGGATCTACCCTGGACACCATAGGAATTTTATTGTAGGTGTCAAAAACATCTTTCCAATATTTAGTGGCACCGGTTTTTTGCAACGCAGAATCAATGACCGGTGTATATGCTTTCGTTAATTCTGGTGAAGCACTCTTTCTTAAATAAGCAGTGGCAGAAGTATCTGCGCCACGTAAAATATTCAATCCATCAGTTACCGTCATAGATTTGATTGCATTTACGAAAATCGGAGCAGCGGATTTGGAAGCGTCTTCCGCCGCGTGGTTCATGCTGGCGATTGCATCATCCACCAGTTTGCCCATACCCATACTTCTGAGTGTTTTTTCTACTTTCTGGGCCTGTTCCGGCATCAGGATTTCAACCGCTTTATTGCCTAAAAATCCATTGACTGCTGATAACCGGTCAGCGCTTTTTTGGGCTCCCAGTGTGAGGGCCTGCTTTAAACCGGCAGTGATATCTTCAGAGCTCAGGGAAGAGGAACCGCTGCTATTGGTTACCTTTTTTTTGATATTACTGAACAGGTCGTTCTGACCCATGGCAGCTATACCTGTCACAAGAAATAATACAGTAAATAGCTTTTTCATTTGATTTGAATTTGCAGGCAGTCGCCCAAGTCGTTAAACGCTCTAATATCAACTATATTACAGTTGAACTGTCAAAAGTATTCACAAAAAAACAAAGAAAATGTTAAGTCCCCGGCCCGAAAAAATGCCATGGCCCATGATTGGAGAGTTTTCTTATTTTTGCGACTTCTAAAAAACATGCATGAAAAAAGCTATCCTATTTACACTGATTATCATAACATCCTGTAACCTGTTTGCCCAGTCCAAGAAAAAATCTGCGAAGTCAGCCCCTGCTTCTTCTACGATTGCCAAATTGAATAATCAAACAGATTCGCTGAGTTACAGCATTGGTATTATGGTGGCAAGTTTCTATAAACAACAGGGTATTACGACTATTAATGATACATTGGTAGACAAAGCCATAAAAGATAAAATGTCAGGAGATAGTACCTTGTTAACTGAACAGCAGTGTAACCAGGTGCTTATGGGGTTCATTGAAAAAGCTAAGGCCGACAAAGCAGCTGCCGCTAAAAAACAGGGTGAGGCATTCCTTTCATCAAACAAAACGAAACCAGGTGTAGTAACTACGGCTTCCGGTTTGCAATACCTTGTTCTTAAGGAAGGTACGGGTCCGAAACCTACGATTAGTGACAAAGTAAAATGCGATTATGAAGGCAGGCTTATAGATGGCACTATATTCGACAGTTCTATTAAGCAGGGTAAACCCATCGAATTTGCTGTCAATGGCGTCATTGCAGGCTGGACAGAAGCATTACAGCTCATGAACACCGGAAGTAAGTACCGGCTTTTCATCCCTTCGAATCTGGCATATGGCGATCAGCAGATGGGATCTGATATCAAGCCGGGATCAACGCTGATATTCGATGTGGATCTGATTGAGATCGTAAAATGACTTAAACCCAACCATCCGGTTTATTTATATAGCTTTTCGTAGTATTCGGTTACCATACGACTTGAATCGAAAGCGAATCTTACATCAGACATCCCGTTCTTTACTACCTGTCGCCAGGTGTCTTTCTTCTCATAGTAAAGGGGAAGAATCTGATTTTGTAAAACCTCGTAAAGAGAATTCAAATCCAGTTCATCCTGCTCCGGTACCGTCATCCCACTATAGTCTGATTTTCCTATTACAAAGCCATTGTTGCCATGATTTATAAATTCGGGAATCCAGCCGTCGTTGGTTGAAAAATTTAATGCTCCGTTCATAGCCGCCGTCATGCCACTGGTACCAGAAGCCTCCCGCGGTACACGCGGGTTGTTCAGCCAGCAATCAGCCGCCTGTTTCAACCGTTTAGACAAGCCGAGTTCATATCCTGTCAACACGGCTACCTGTGGATATTCTTTGCTCAGCTGAACCAGGTAATTAAAATCATTGATGGCCGGATAGTCCATCGGGTAAGGTTTTCCCGCCCATATAATCTGGACAGGATATTTTTTATTGCTCACGAGTTCTGTAAATCTCTTTTTGTCTCTTGCGATCAGGTCGGCCCTTTTGTAACCTGCGAAACGACGCGCCCAGACAATGGTGAAAATATCTGGATTCATTAAACGTCCTGTCTGATCAGCCACTATCTCAAATGATCTTTTCTTCAAAAAACGCTTCCGGTCGTCCCACCAGAAGTTATCCCCATCCTCTAATTTTTTGTATAGTTGTTTATCGGCCCAGTAAGTCCAGTTCTGCGCATTGGTGATATAAATAATCGGGCAGATACCCTTGTATTTGCTCCACATCGCATTCGAAACTTCTCCGTGCAGACGCGAAACGCCATTAGCCAAATGAGCAAAACGGAGTGCTGCCAGTGAATGATTAAACAAATGGTCCTCCATACCCGTTAATGCGGCCGCTTCTTCGATGGACAAACCGCAGAAATAGCTCATGTCGAAACAAAGTTTCATATCATGCTTTTCGTTTCCTGCTTCTTCGGGTGTGTGGGTGGTGAATACCAGCCTCTTTTTTACTTCTTCAATATTTTTGTTGTACTTCTGGTACAGATAAAAGGCGGCACTGATTCCATGTGCCTCATTTAAATGATACAATTCGGGCTTAAAATTGAGTTGATCCACGAGTTTCGCACCGCCCACTCCAAGTAATATAAACTGGGCCACCTTGGTCGCCAGGTTTGCGTCGTATAAACGATGACAAATGGTTTGGGAAACATAATCGTTTTCCGTCAAGTCAGTGCTCAAAAGGAAAAGTGGTGCCCCATTAAACGTTTCCGGAGCCAGATAGTAAGCCTTCACCCAAACCGGATGGTCATGAATATTGATTTGATATTTAATCCCGGTATCCTGCAAAAAGGGGTATTGTTTTTCGACCCATGTTACCTGCAGGCTCTGATCCTGATTACGGGCCTGGTCATAATACCCGTATTTCCATAAGATGCCAATGAAAATTGAATTCTGACGTAATTCGTAAGCACTTCGAACATGAGAGCCGGCAAGAAAACCCAGGCCACCACTATATATTTTCAGCGGCTGATGAACCGCAAACTCCATGGAGAAATAGGCTACTTTTTTTGAAAACTCCGGGTTGACTGCGTAAGGGACTGCAAAATTTTTAAAATCCATAATTGAATGAGTAAACGGATTCGGTTTTGATTTATTTTATGAATGATCGTCGTTTGGTCTTTGCCGGTTTGGTAACTGATTCTTTATGTTTATTGTATACACCATCAAAATAACAACGTATATCCCTGTGATTTCCGCATCCCTCCAATTCCTTCATATGTACCGTTTTTTCACCGAAATTAAATTCAAGAGAACAGGGATCTCCGTTCGCAATATAACGGGCAATAGTGGAAGAAACAAAACGAGCTTCTCCCTTGAGCTCTCCCCTGCAGTTCCCATTATCCTTTTCAAAGTGTATAAAAAAACGAATAACTGAATTATTTTTCCCGTCGCGGAAGGAGATAAAATTTCTTTTATCCTGCATATAATCTCCGGTAAATTTATGCTTATGTGCAAAAGTATCAATCGGATTGTAGATCTGGGCTGTCTTCGGTTTACCTTCGTTAGACTCTCTCAAGATCAGAGTAAAAACCCCTTCTTCATTATATACATAAACAGTTCGTACAAAAAAGGTACGACCATCCCCATCTTTCCGCAGGCGACTTACTGAAATTGCATATTTATTGTCAATGCCGGACGCATACCTCAACTCGGAGTCATCATCCCTGATAAGCAGCGGCATACCGGTCCGGAATTTTCCGTCCTTATCCAAACAGGCAACAAAAAGAATCTTTTTTGACGGGCTAAGGGCTTTTATAAAGAGATATGTTTCTGCCTTTTTTACCACCAATTTACCACTGGCATACAGTCTTGGTTTGACAGTTTTTCCAAAATGTCTCTGAATCAGCGAGTCATCGATGAACTGGCTGAATATTGAAAGAGCCAGGGGAGAGTCTGTTAACTTTTTTGACAGGGAAGAGTCAGCAAAATTTACCGGCAGACTAAGCTTCAGGAACATTGCCTGGAAATCCTCCGGATCTATCTTTTTAATTTCTCCTCTACCATCGGCAGCCTTATGCCTGCAGCACAAAAAAAATGTCGTACAAACAAAAACAAACATCATTTTCAATAATCGCATGCCGCCCAATTAAAAATCAAAAGTAAAGATTCAGCAATTACCCCGCTTTCTATTATTTTCCCATCGACTGTTAGGAACAAATTTTAGATTTGTTCATATGGGGATTTGTAAACGCCGGAAAATGTCCCAGTTCAATGAAGAATAGTCATTTTACTGATCTTTCACTGAGTGAGGTGCATGGATCAATAGAAGTAAATAATACTGGTCCGCGCTGGAAACAGATTTTTTCCTTTTTCGGTCCGGCCTATCTGGTGAGTGTGGGTTATATGGATCCGGGGAATTGGGCTACCGATATCGCCGGGGGTAGCCAGTTTGGATATCGTCTGCTTTGGGTACTTCTTATGAGCAACCTGATGGCCCTCCTTCTCCAGGGGCTTTCCGCCCGTCTCGGAATAGTTCGGGGCAGGGATCTCGCGCAGGCTAACAGGGAAGCCTACCCTCGTTTAGCTAATTTCTGTCTTTATATACTTGCTGAAATAGCGATCACAGCCTGCGACCTGGCAGAAGTGCTTGGAATGGCTATTGGTATTCAATTACTTACTGGTCTGCCCCTTGTATATGGGGTTGCCATTACTGCACTGGACACATTCCTCCTCTTATTTCTTGAGAAATTGGGTATGCGGAGAATGGAGGTTTTCATTCTAAGTTTAATAGCCATTGTGGGCGTTTCCTTTTTTATTGAAATATTCCTGGCTAAACCAGATCTTGGAGAAATCAGCAGAGGGCTCATACCTTCTCTTCCGGGAACTACCGCTTTATATGTGGCAATAGGGATCATTGGCGCTACCGTGATGCCTCATAATCTTTACCTGCAT
>JABDFX010000067.1 GCA_013286315.1 Bacteroidota bacterium
TTTAAAGTCACTGCCGACGGGCTCTACCGGATTCCGGCTGCGGTTCTCGCCAGTGCCGGTCTGTCGGCAGCAGATGCCAAAGATTTTCAGCTTTTTCGAAATGGAGTCGAAGTGCCAATATATACATCCGTAAACAGCGGACCACTTTCACCCACCGATTATATTGAATTCTGGGGCCAGATGAATGACGGCAAGGCCGACAAGCCACTGTACAGAAATCCGGCATATCAACATACAGATAAATGGAGCCTTCAATCCGACACCGCGGTTTATTTCCTGACACTGAATCCTTCCGGCAGTCCATTTCATTATAATAACCTGGCAAATGATACGACTTCGAATATTCTTCCGGTTAGTCCCTATTTCATGTATACAACGGGAACCTATTTCAGAACTCAGATAAATCCCGGATATGCTGCAGTTCTTGAACAATATATTTATTCTTCGTCCTATGATATCGGTGAATTCTGGAGTTCCGACTTTTCATCCCAGGGCGCGCCGTTAACAGACAATCAAAATAATCTTTTTCTTTATAATGGAGGACCTGATGCGAATCTCAAATTCGGTGCAGCGGGCTGTTCTGATACCCTGCGAAACATCCAGGTGAAAGTGAATAATACACTTGTCAAAGACACTTCGCTAAATAGTTTTAATGATATTGTAAGCAATGTAAGCATCCCGGTTGCTTCATTAAATACTTTAACCACTCCCTTCGTGTTCATCAATAATTCTCAGGCGCTGACTTATGCAGACCGCCTGGTTGTTTCATTCTATGAACTGACGTATCCGAGACAATATAATTTTGGAGGACAATCCAATTTCCAGTTTCAGCTGGCTCCCAATGCCAGTGGTTATTTCTTAAAAATCACCAATTTCAATCAGGGAGCTGCCACACCCGTTTTATATGATAGAAATACCGGGCAAAGATTTGTGGCCATTTCATCTGCCGGTGTTCTGACATTCGCTCTGCCCGGCACAGGTTCTGTAAGAAATCTGGTTTTAGTTAGCCTGGATCCTTCCAATATTCACTCTATTAATAACTTGCTAAAAAGAAATTTTATTTCATATGCCGACCCATCGAATCAGGGAAACTACCTGATCATCAGCAACCCGATTCTATATACCGGCAGTCACTCGAACAACCCGGTAGCTGATTATAAGGGTTACCGGTCTTCTGCGGCAGGCGGGTCATATAACGCGCAGATTTATGATATCAATGAGCTAACGGACCAATTTGCGTTCGGCATTCAGAAACATCCGCTGGCAATCAGGAATTTCGTCAATTATGCCAAGAATACATTTAATCAGAAACCGCAAAACGTTCTGCTGATCGGACGCGGTGTCGATTATATAGATTATCGCACAAATCAGTCGGATCCGAATATCGAATTACTCAACCTCGTCCCAACATTTGGTTTTCCGGCATCAGATGTTTTGCTTACATCTGCCAATGGATCTGGTTTGATCAACCTGGTATCAATAGGGCGATTGGGTGTTGTAAAAGGAACGGAAGTAGAAGATTATCTGAACAAGATCAAAGATTATGAACAGGTTCAGCAAACTGCCCCGAATAACATTGCAGGAAGAGCGTGGCGGAAAAATATTATACATGTCACAGGCGCCACGGATCCATTCCTGGAAGCAGTGCTTTGTAATTATATGGCATTTTATCAGCAGATTATTTCAGACACTCTCTTTGGTGCAAATATATTCCGCTTTTGCAGTTCGACCGTTGATCAGAATAATCAGGTATCGGGAAATCTCTTCCCGCAGTTATTCAGTAATGGTATCGGTGTACTGACATACTTTGGTCACTCATCAGCTTCGACTCTTGGGTTTAATCTGGATGATCCAAGCATCTATACAAATCAAAGTAAATATCCGGTCATGTACGTGAATGGTTGTTATGCCGGTAACTATTTCACATATGATGTGGGCCGGCTTTCAACCGGAAAAACCTTATCCGAAAATTATGTCTTACTAAAAAATAAAGGCTCCGTGGCATTTGTTGCGAGCTCGCATTTTGGTGTTGTAAATTATTTGAATCTACTGCTTTCTGACATGTACAATCTGATGGCACATGAGGATTATGGTAAAAGTATCGGAACCATCGAAATAGATGCCGGTAAAAAAGTGACTGATCTGTTACCTACGGATTTCCTGGCCAGATGTCAGACCGAACAGATGGGCATCCATGGTGATCCAGCCATAACGCTCAGTGACGAAAAATTACCTGACTACGACGTTGAATCTTCCACCGTCCAAATAAATCCATCCTTTATTTCTGTATCAGACAGTTATTTTCAAGTGGCCGCCGCTTTTTACAACCTGGGAAAGGCAGTTAGTGATTCGATCACGGTACTGGTAACCAGAAAGTATCCGAACGGCTCTACCGCAGTTATTTTAAAAAAGAGAATTCCCGGCATCCGTTTCGCAGATTCAATTCGGATAAAGGTACCCATTACAGCCACGACCGACAAGGGACAGAACTTTATTACCATTACGATAAATTCTGACAACGATGTCGCCGAAACAACGTTGGCGAACAATACTGTTACTTCTTCTGTTTTTATTTATGAAGACGAACTAACGCCTATTTATCCATATGATTTTGCCATCATCAATACACCATTTCAACATCTCTTTGCGTCTACTGCAAATCCGTTCGCTCCATTAACTCAATATGTGATGGAAATTGATACGACAGAAGCATTTAATTCTTCTGTTAAAGTCAGTAAGAATATCAGTTCAGTGGGTGGCGTGTTCGAATTTGACCCAGGCATAAAATATATGGACAGTACAGCTTATTACTGGAGAACTTCCATCGTACCTGCGCAAAATGGACAATACCATTGGAACGAGTTTACTTTTGTCTACATTGATTCATTGAAGAGTACTGTCGGATTTAATCAATCGCATTACTTCCAACAACTAAATTCCACCGGTAACGGCATGAATCTTTTGACAGACCGCAAATGGCATTTCGGTACCCATACAAATAATTTTTATATCACCCAGAGTATATATGGTACCAGCGGATCTCTCGATGCGGATTTTGCCGTATCGGTGAATGGAAATACAGTTGCAGCCAGTGCCTGCCTGGGACAATCATTAATATTTAATGTATTTGATGAGAACACCTTCCTGCCATGGAAAAATGTTGATGCGCTGGGAAATAATCTATATCGTTTTGGAAGTGCCAGTGCAAATTGCAAACCAAGCCGGAATTACAATTTTGAATTTTCCTATACAACACCCGCCAGCCGTAAACTGATGATGGATTTCATGGATTCTGTTCCCATCGGGGCGTACGTAATTGTGAGAAGCTTTGATTACAATTATAATGAGTCATTTTCAAAAACCTGGGAGGCAGATACAAGTCTTTATGGATCGAACAAATCATTATATCATTATTTGCTCTCAGCTGGTTTTACACAGATAGATTCCATTAATCAACCGCGATGCTGGGTATTGGTATATAAAAAAGGGGAAAACAATGTGTATATTCCCCAATACAAATATTCACAGGGCCTGTATGACAAAATTATATTAACCACGGATGTTCCGGTGTCCAATTTGTCTGCCAATATGGAATCTCCGGTCTTTGGTCCCGCAAAACAATGGAAACAGGTGCACTGGCGCGGGTTCAGTCTGGAGACTCCTTCCACGGATAGCATAGGTGTACAGGTAATCGGCGTCGACACCTTAGCAAATCAGAATGTTCTGTATAGTCTCAATGCAGGAACCCAGGATTTCGATATATCCTCCGTAAATGTTCTACAGTATCCCTTTATTAAACTGAGGTTAATAAGTACTGACTCCGCCCATGCAACACCCTTCCAGTTATCCTATTGGAGATTAAATTACGTACCGGTTCCGGAAGGTGCCATCGCTCCGAACATATTTTTAACTGGCAAGGATTCCGTGGAACTTGGGGAGATAATTTCTTTTGGAGTAGCTTTCAAAAATATTAGTCTGCAGAAATTTGACAGTCTGAAAATATCCTTTAAGATCACTGATAAAAATAATGTTACACATGTAATTCCGTTTTCGAAATTTAAACCATTGATCACGGGAGATACGATCAAAATCGTGTACGATATCGATACCAAAAACTATCCTGGACTGAATACTATTAATGTTGACGTGAATCCATTGAACGACCAGCCGGAACAATATCACTTCAACAATTTCCTATACAAGAATTTTTACGTAAAAGTGGACCAAACGAATCCATTGCTGGACGTAACATTTGATAATGTTCACATTCTGAATGAGGATATTGTGTCAGCCAAGCCCCATATCCTGATTAAACTGAAGGATGAATCCAAATTCTTACTATTAAATGATACGTCTGTCCTGAAAGTACAGCTCCGGTATCCCGACGGATCTCTGCATCCCTATTATTTCAACAATGACACCCTGCGTTTTACTCCGGCTACGAGTAGCGCCGATAATACCGCGAGTGTTGAATTCAATCCCGTCTTCCTTAACCAGATAAATCCTCAGGGAGATGAATATACATTAATAGTAACCGGTTCAGATAAGAGCGGAAACGCTTCCGGCACCATACAATATCAGGTGACTTTTAAGATCATTACGAAGGCAATGATTTCAAACATGCTGAATTATCCCAATCCATTTACAACATCCACGGCTTTTGTTTTTACTATTACAGGTTCTGACGTACCGCAAAATATTAAGATCCAGATTTTAACCATCACGGGTAAAGTGGTCAGGGAAATCACCAAGGATGAACTGGGTCCGTTACATGTTGGCCGTAATATTACCGAGTTCAAATGGGATGGCACCGATATGTATAATCAGCGGTTAGCCATTGGCGTTTACCTGTACCATGTAGTTACCAACCTGAACGGGAAAACACTGGATAAATACAAATCGCAAAGCGACAATACCGACCAATATTTCAATAAAGGTTACGGTAAAATGTTCCTGATGAAATGATGAACGTATAAAAAAAACCAGGAAGCTGTCATGTAATGGCAGCTTTTTTAATTACTATTTTTACAGATGCAGGAAATTCAATCTTCCCGTAACAAAATTACTATAGCACTACTGTTTGCCGTCGTCGGCTTCGTCATTTATGTCCCGTTACTGGGTAATGCTTTTCTTTCAGATGATTACGACTCCTTATACAGAATTTATATTCAGAAAAGAATCCTTTACAAGGAATTCCTGCGGCCGATGATTGATATCAGTTTTTACTTTAATTACCTTATTTCGGGACTGTCTGCATGGAGCTATTATCTGTTTAATATCCTAGTCCATATTATAAATGCCTTGCTGGTTTTTCGCTTCGCGGCCAGTTATGTCCTGTTTTCTAAAAAAGATCAATGGCTTTTCGCATTCTGGAGCGGGCTTTTATTTCTGATATATCCATTTCACAATGAAAGTATTGCATGGCTTTCAGGCAGGTTATCTTCTATGGCCTGTCTTTTCGCACTGATGAGTCTAATCATAACCAGCGAAAGAACGGGAAAAATGGCCATTGCAATGTCCGCCTTATTTTTCCTGTTGGGATTATTGTGTTATGAATCCATCATATTCCTTCCTGCCATTATTCTTATAATTGAATGGCTAAAAGGACGATCTGTGAAAAATCTGTTTATACAGTCAGGTTTCTGGTTACTGGTAATCTTCTTTTATCTGTTTATCCGGTTTTCATTATCGGGAGAAATTACGGGCGAATATGGGAGCCGGTTGTCTGATAATCATTTTATACAAAAATGCCTAAATGCAGGTAAAATATTTGGGCGGTTATTTCTTCCGGGATCAGAACACCAAAGATTATTAATTGCGCTGACGATCGTCATTTGTTTTTTTACAATGATCATAACAGGACTAATACTTAAGAACAAAAATCTCAACAGAGTCAGTAAAACAAAATGGCTTGCATTGATGACATTCGCATTGATCAGCCTCCTGATACCCATCGCATTCGGAGTAAGTACAAGAACAAGTGAAAGTGACAGACTCCTTTATTTTCCATCCTGCTTTATCTGTATACTGCTGATTGCGGTCATTTTGCAGATTTTCAGAAATGCCGATGTTCGTTTGCTGTGGTTTTCATGCATATCCATTTATTTCCTCTGTTTTCTTGAGATAAATAATATGCGCTGGGTGAAAGCATCGAGAGCTGCAGAATTAATTCTGGAAACGGTTCGCAACAGAGGAATGAAGAATATTATCCTGATAAACGTGCCGGATGAACTGGAGGGGGCATTTGTTTTTAGAAACGGTCTGATTAAGGCCCTGGAGATAAATGGTACAGATACTTCGAAGGTTAAAATAATGAATTATCTTAAAAGAACTGACTATCTGAAAACAGGGCAAACCATACCGGTGCAGAAGACAGACTCAACCCTGATTATTTACCCGGAATGTATGATTGTTCAGCATGAGGGCCAGGACATCCAATTGACGAATACAAAAAACAATTCGTCTATAAGCATCCGGAAAGACCGAAATTTGATGTATTACTGGAATAAGGAAGCATTGATTGGGTTATTCCGGGACAGTACAGATCGTAAATGACAAAGAATGTTCGAAAAATCCGAATACGCCCGCAGGGGATACAATTTTCTACATAATAAAGCTTTCCCACATAGGAAACATCTGTCATCCCTGATGTTATATACAACTGATCTTTGTGATTCCGGATGTAAACATTGTCTCATCTGGGCAAAAAGACCCCCGGTATTCCTCTCACTGGAATCTATTCAGAAAATAATGGAAAGCCATTGTGTTCGTTCTTCAACAATCATCGGACTGGAAGGCGGAGAATTTCTTCTTCATCCCGAAGCAGAGGAAATTCTTACCTGGTTCTCAAAACATCATTCCAATTTCGATATTTTTTCAAACTGTCTGAAACCCGACCGGTTGATTTCCGCGGTTCAAAACCATAAGCCTCACCGGCTCTATATTTCTCTTGATGGAAATGAAGAGACCTATTTGTATATGCGGGGAAAAAACGGATACAACGACGTATTGAGAGTGATTTCCGCATTGAAAGATTCAATACCCATCTTTGTGATGTTCACGTTATCCCCTTATAATGATTTTGACGACCTGGAACATGTTGCTGAAATATGTAAGCAATACAATGTTTTCTTACGCGTTGGTATTTATAATAATATTCCATTTTTTGACACCATCGAGAACGCCCGGAAAGTGTTTTTTGGCGAATCAAAAAATAAAGAGTTTTTGAATTTCAGTAAAGTGAAACAACTAAAGGAAGAAAAACTATCCCGGGTTGAGCAGCCTGAAAAAGAGATTGATGTAAAGGAAATACGGAATGCTCATTACCAGATACCTTCCCAAATCAGGGAATTTCCTGAAAACTATGACTACATAAGCCTCTATCCCAACTGGCTTGCAGGGAATCTGCGACTAACCTGTAATAGCATTTTGGACAGCCTGATCATATTGCCCGACGGTTCAGTACCCATTTGCCAGAACCTGAATCTCAAATTGGGGAATGTACATGAGAAATCCCTGGATGACATATTTAATTCAGAAGCATCCGTCCAAACGCAAACACATTATTCAAAAAATTGTAACCAGTGCTGGATAAGTTACCACAGAAAATACGATATCGCACTTTACAAGAATTTCGAAAAATTCTTTGGTCGGAAAGCCACTTCCAAATTACTCGGCTACTATAAATGGGACGCCGGTGAGAACGAATATGATCAGGCTGTCGGATAAGCACTCTCCTTTAATTCATCTAATATTCTGTACAGCGATTGCATTCCGGCCAGATCATTTTCCAACCTTCGACCGTTTTCTACCAGTATAATAAAAGACCGGATCTCACCATAAAATCCCTGCAGCACGAGGGTATTTAAATTAAAAGCAGGTATTACCAGATTATTTACAGAAAAATATTTCTTGGAAATCAGCGGTCTATCCATAATCCTTTCTGTAGGCAGATGCATCACCCGGCCAGGTTTCAGACGCCCTTCGATACTGGCCGGATAATTCACTTCCAATAATTCCTCCACACTATGAATGCAAAGGGAATCCACCGGGTCGGTCCATGAGTAGTGGGTTGATAATTCAATCAGGCCCGAAATGCCATTGGCATGAATCACGTGCATTTGTGTGGTAATTCCATCGTTATATTTCTGATGTGAAGAAGAAACGATTGAAAACTCACCGAACAGAAAAATGCAATAATCGATCGCATGAATAAACAATTCATTGAACACATTGCCCTGGGGATAAGGTCCAAAATAAAATTTGTAAATGTATGAACGCGCTTTATCTCTGATTTTCGATAACTGTTTATTTCCGGGCCAATACCTGCGTTGCAGACCTACTTTTACGACAGCATCCGGTTTGGTGTCCATTATTATTTGCAGCTCTTGCCCACTGGAGCAGGGTGGTTTTTCAACAAATATTTTTTTTCCGGCTGTCAAAAGACTTGTTAAAATCTGAGCATGCGTTTCCGGATTTGTAGAAACAAAAACTCCTTCAACCTCAGGGTCCTTCAAAATGATTTCCAGATCATGAATAAATGAGGTGTCCGGAAAGTGATTGCGGATATCATCTCCTACCGAGGATTCCTTCGTACAGATATACTTCAACCTGATACCAAAATGTATGAGAATCGGGTAAAGATTTACCAGGCTATGCATGCCAAATCCGATAAAAGCGTATTTTTTTCTTGTCTTAAATAATTCATCATTCAGATATGCCTTTTTCCTGAATTGATTTATTTTTCTATAAAGTTGCTTTATCATGCGGTCTCTTTGATAAAAACGATTTCTGAGAATTTTCTCCGGTTCTTGAAAAAATACGGAAAAAGTATGGACCCCTTATAAACGCCCGACATATTTTTAAATCCCCGGGGCTGCAGATTCCTTTTATTCCGATAAAAAAGAAGCCAGTACAGGTAGGCCAGTATGGCTTTGATCATGGCCTTACTGATACCGGATTTCTTCCTGAATAAAAAATAAACGGAACCTGTAAAATCAGCGGCAATCCTTAAAATCAGGAGTGGAAAGGAATGATAAATTTCCAGATTCCTGGATAAAAGAATATAGTTATTCCGGTAAGTCAGAAATGTTTTCAAATGATTCTCCCAGGAAAGACTTCCACCTCCGATATGGTATACCACAGACTCCGGACAGGTATATATCTTAAATCCTGATTTTTGTGCACGCCAGCATAAATCAATATCTTCCTGGTGCATCCAATAGTAATCATAAAAGCCGCCAATCCTTTGATACACTGTTTTTTTTAAGAACATGCAGGCGCCCGTTGCCCAGAAAATCTCCCCTGCAGCATCATACTGTCCCGTATCTTTTTCTACGGTTAATAATACTCTCCCGCGCGCAAACGGATAGCCCATCCGGTCAATCCAGCCCCCGGCAGCCCCGGCGTATTCAAAAGTTTGCTTTTCTGCCAGGGATAATAATTTCGGCTGACAGATTCCGATTTCAGGATCTCTTTCCATCAGGTCAATGACCGGAGATATAAAATTGTCAGTCACTTCGATGTCGGAATTTAAAAGGATATAATAGTCAGCGGATATCGTGGATAACCCATAATTGTAACTGGAGGCATATCCTTTATTCTCCTGCATTGTTACAATATGTATTTCAGGAAAATCTCTTTTCAACATAGCAACCGATTCGTCGGTGGAATTATTATCGATTACATAAATTTCTTTATCGGGATATCTTGCATGAATAACTGAAGGAAGAAATTGTTTTAAAAAGTGAGCTGTATTCCAGTTTAAAATAATGATGGCAACAGAGGGTCGTTTAGTCATGCTTGTTTGATCATTGGATTTTCATGATTCACCATGCGCTCCACGTACTTACCAATCAGGTCAAATTCCATATTCACCAGGGATTTCGGGTAGAGGTCGCGTATGTTGGTATTATCATATGTATAAGGAATGATGGCGACTGAAAAAGCATTATCCGTAACATTAAAACATGTCAGGCTAATGCCATTTACAGCGACGGACCCTTTTTCTACGATAAGATTCCGGAAGGATTCAGGGAATTCAAAACGAAATATCCAGCTTCCTTCCAGGTTCTTACGGAGTATACATGTTGCCGTGCTGTCGACATGACCCTGAACCAGGTGACCGTCCAGCCGCCCATTAAACTGAAGGCATCTTTCCAGATTGACCCGGCTTCCGGGTCTCCAATCGGATAAAATGGACCTGGAAAGCGTTTCCGCGATAGCCGTTACCTGGTAAGTATGTTCTGTAACCGATTCGACAGTCAGGCATACCCCATCGTGAGAAAGACTCTGGTCCACCCTTAATTCGGGGGCCAGGGAGGAGATGATCTGGAAAGTTTTATTGGTTCCGCTCCCGGAAATGGTAGAGATAACGCCTGTTGCTTCAATGATACCCGTGAACATGTTGTAAAAATCGTGATTTCCACCCTTTTTATTACTTTATTTTAAAAAACTCCTTATCTTTGCACACCGAAATTCATTTTAAAAGGAGTACGAATTATGTTGATTATCGATTCAAAAGATTGCGAAAATATTGACAAGGCTTTAAAGAAGTACAAGAAGAAATTCGAAAAAGCCAAGGTATTGATTCAACTGCGCAGCCGCCAGTCATTCACCAAACCATCTATTAAAAGAAGGGGCGAAGTATTAAAAGCCGTGTACAAGCAGCAGCTGGCCACCGGCAAATTTGACTAACAAAGCGTTTCAGATTAATGATATTGATGGGCCTTTCAGTTAAAACTGAAAGGCTTTTTTATTTCCTAGCATTAAATTTTTTACTTTTAGGATAACCAATCATCCGACATTGAATTCAGTCAGCCAGCCCTTTATTGACTACTTAAAATTCGAAAAACGGTATTCGGCCCATACGGTACGGGCATACCGCGACGATCTGGGGCAATTTTTCAGTTATCTGGACTCCAGTTTTGGCGAAACCCCGCTCCCTTCTGTGAGCACATCATTTGTCCGTTCCTGGCTGGCCAGTTTAAAAGAACAGAAAATCACTTCAAAATCAATCAACCGGAAGATATCCTCTTTAAAATCATTTTTCAAGTACCAGTTGCGAACCGGTTCGCTTAAAAAATCACCCATGACTGGCATAATAAGCCCTAAGTCGGGAAAAAGACTTCCGGTATATGTGGAGGAAAAAGACATGCGGCTACTCACGGAACAAATTGATTTTCCTGACACATGGCAGGGTCGCACCGAACGACTGCTGATCAGGATATTTTACAATACCGGGATCCGGTTGACGGAACTGGTAACACTTAAAAACAGCCAGGTAGATATCTCCGGATCAACTATCCGGGTAACCGGGAAAGGAAACAAGGAGAGAATAATTCCAATCAGTGCTTCCCTTCTGGATGAAATCTGTCTCTACCAGAAAGCAAAACAGTTATTATCGGGATGGAATTATCCGGAATCTGCCGAAACTCTTCTGGTAAACGATCAGGGAAAGGCTCTTTATGTTAAATATGCCTATTTGTCTGTTCGTAAATGGCTTTCCATGGTTACGACAATCAACAAAAAAAGCCCTCATGTACTTCGTCATAGTTTTGCCACCCATTTGATGAACCATGGAGCTGATCTGAATTCGGTAAAGGAATTACTTGGACATAGCAGCCTGGCTGCAACCCAGTTGTATACGCATAATACCATTGACAAGCTCCGGGAAGTACATAAAAAATCCCATCCCAGGGGGTGACCAACGGGTGAAAATACAGGGAATATATAAGTCAAAAAATTTGGAAAAATTCAATCAAGGAGTTAATTTCAATACAAGGCGGGTGCATCCAACGCCTTCAAAAAAGCTCTTCTATTTATTGTTTCATTGTTAAAAAAGCGAAGCTATGAACGTAAACATTCAGACAGTCCACTTCGAGGCCGATAACAAATTAGTAGATTATGTAAATAAAAAATTATCCAGACTGGATACGTTCCACGACAGAATTGTAAAAGTTGAAGTCTATCTCAAACTGGACAACGTTGTCCACACCATCAAAGACAAGATTGCAGAAATAAAAGTGCATGTTCCGCGCCAGGATTATTTTGTAAAATGCTCCTCAAAATCATTCGAAGAGTCCTTCGATAAAGCCATGGGATCTCTCATCAATCTGATCAAAAGAAAAAAAGATAAACAAGCTGCCTAATTCAAACCCCCTTCAGGGGGTTTTTTTATGAATATGGATTCAGTCGGAAAGGACGCATGAACCTTTCAGGATAAAAAACACTCCAAAATTTTTCCATTTAACAAATTCGCTTACCTTTGCCTTCCCAAAAAAACAGGTGGGTAATTACGCCTGTTTTAGTTCTTTGTATATGGGGTAGTATGGTAAATTGAATCAGGCCAGAGTAGCTCAGTTGGTAGAGCAGCTGATTTGTAATCAGCAGGTCGCGGGTTCGACTCCCTTCTCTGGCTCCAGGCGAGGCATCCGGGATAAAAACCTGGTTGGCTGGCAGGCAGTGATTACCATCGGGCAAGTAGTCAAGTGGCCAACGACAACAGACTGTAAATCTGTTCTCTCCGGAGTTCGGTGGTTCGAATCCATCCTTGCCCACATCGCTCTGTGAAACGCTTCGCGTTTCACAGAGCGAGTCTGGAAGACTGGAAGTGATTATTCAGATAAGAAAGTTCTTTGAGTTGAATTTATAGTTGTATGGGAATGGGAAGTGATTTCACTTCCAGTCTTCCATACTTCCATCCTTTCATACTTGTATTTGCGGAAGTAGCTCAGTTGGTAGAGCGACAGCCTTCCAAGCTGTAGGTCGCGGGTTCGAACCTCGTCTTCCGCTCTTAGTGACCGTTCCGCTATAAGCGGGAATGGCGAAGGTCACTCTTAGGATGCTCACAGTCGCCGTATTCCGTTTTTACGGAAATCCCGACTCACAGGAAATGTAGTTTCTGGCATAGGCAGCCCGCTTACGCAGAGCTACGGCGGCCAGGGCGACTATGCCGTTGTAGCTCAGTGGTAGAGCACTTCCTTGGTAAGGAAGAGGTCAAGAGTTCAATTCTCTTCAACGGCTCATCAGAACAGAGAGGTTGAATGGAAAATAACAAAGCAGGTTTAGGAAAATAGATCATTTATTTAAAACACACAATTAAAAACTAGATACCAATGTCAAAAGAGACCTTCAAAAGGGATAAGCCCCACGTTAATGTTGGAACCATTGGTCATATTGACCACGGTAAAACCACTTTGACTGCCGCCATTACAACCATTTTGTCTTCAAGAGGATTGGCAACAGCAAAAAAGTATGATGAAATCGACGCAGCTCCCGAAGAAAAAGAGCGTGGTATTACCATCAATACGGCGCATGTTGAATACCAGACGGCAAACCGTCATTATGCACACGTGGATTGCCCGGGTCATGCTGACTATGTAAAAAATATGATTACAGGTGCAGCCCAGATGGATGGCGCTATCCTGGTAGTGGCTGCTACTGATGGTCCGATGCCGCAAACAAAAGAACATATCCTGCTCGCCCGCCAGGTAGGCGTTCCGCGCATGGTAGTTTTTATGAATAAAGTTGACCTGGTCGACGATCCGGAATTACTGGAATTGGTCGAAATGGAAATCCGCGAATTGCTTACATTCTACGGTTTCGATGGTGATAATACACCCATCATCCAGGGTTCCGCCACAGGAGCTCTTGCCGGTGAAGCAAAATGGATTAAAGCAATTGACGAACTGATGGAAGCGGTGGATAGTTATATACCGTTACCTCCCCGTCCTGTTGACCAACCCTTTCTGATGTCCGTTGAGGACGTGTTCTCAATCACAGGTCGTGGTACCGTAGCTACCGGTCGTATCGAAAGAGGCCGTATAAAAGTGGGTGAAGCAGTCGAAATCGTGGGTTTAATGGAAGCTCCGCTCGGTTCAACCGTCACCGGGGTTGAAATGTTCCGCAAACTGCTGGATGCAGGTGAAGCTGGTGATAATGCCGGCTTATTGCTGCGTGGTATTGAAAAGAACCAGATCCGTCGTGGAATGGTGCTGTGCAAACCAGGATCCATCACTCCTCATACCGAATTCAAATGTGAAGTGTATGTATTGAGCAAGGAAGAAGGCGGACGTCATACTCCTTTCTTCAATAAATATCGCCCGCAGTTCTATTTCCGTACTACGGATGTAACCGGAGAAGTAGAATTACCGGCAGGAACTGAAATGGTTATGCCAGGTGACAACAGCGCTTTAACTGTTAAGCTGATTCAGCCGATCGCGATGGAGAAAGGTCTGAAATTTGCGATCCGCGAAGGTGGACGTACAGTGGGAGCTGGACAGGTAACTGAAATACTGAAATAACCTGATTTCCATGACGCCAAAGGCGTGAGATGGAATAAATTCAGATTTTAATTATATTTGCAAGAACTAAAAGCTGTCTCGGTAAAGCGGGATAGCTTTTAGCTTTCTACGGGAATAGTTCAACGGTTAGAATAGAGGTCTCCAAAACCTTTGATCAGGGTTCGAATCCTTGTTCCCGTGCCGAGTTAATTTGAAAATTACTATGAACAAAGTCACTAATTATTTTAAAGAATCCTACAAGGAACTGATGGAAAAAGTAACCTGGCCAACATGGTCAGAACTTCAGCAATCCACAGTGATTGTGCTTGTAGCTACTATTCTGATCACCCTGCTGGTGGGGGTTATGGATGTACTTTCCAGCGGTGTTTTAAAATTCATTTATTCATTATTATCCTAATGGAAACAATTAATCAGGCCGCTACTACAGATCCGGGTGAACAGACCCCGCAGACTCCGGCAAAAGAAACCAAGTGGTATGTGCTGCGTGTGGTGAGTGGCAAGGAAAGAAAAGTGAAGGAGTATCTCGACAAGGAAATTTCAAGAGGTGGATGGAGTGAAGTGGTTAAACAGATCTTCCTGCCCATAGAGAAAGTATACAAAGTGCAGAACGGGAAAAAAGTAATGCGCGAGCGGAACTATTATCCAGGCTATGTAATGGTTGAAGTGGTAGAAGGAAAATTGGGTGACGATTTACGCGACGCTGTAAAAAACACCCCAAGTGTCATTCACTTTCTGGGTAAAGAGAATCCGATTGCACTCCGGAAAGCAGAAGTAAACAAAATGCTTGGCAAAATGGATGAAATGGCGGAAGCCGGTGGAATGAGTATGAGTGAACCTTTCATCATCGGAGAAACCATTAAAATCATTGAAGGACCATTTAATGATTTCAACGGCATCA
This sequence comes from Bacteroidota bacterium, assembly GCA_013286315.1. Classification (GTDB taxonomy): domain Bacteria; phylum Bacteroidota; class Bacteroidia; order Chitinophagales; family Chitinophagaceae; genus Puia. The sequence continues at coordinate 15,202 of JABDFX010000067.1, forward strand.
TCGAAGAAGTGAACGATGAAAAGAAGAAATTAAAAGTTACTGTTAAAATCTTTGGCAGGTCCACACCAGTGGAATTAAATTATATGCAGGTAGAGAAAATCGCCTGATTTTTTTCACCGAATAAATAAAAAAAGACGCGAATATTCGCGTCTTTTTTTTGATCTATTGTTTATCGCTATCCTCAAACTGCAAAACCAATTTTAAAACGAACTGCCACCTGATTCTGTACTTCCGGATCCATTGGAACTTTCCGGACTGCTTGATGGCATTTCAGGAGTGGAAGCAACCGGCATTGGTGCAGGGCTGGCTTTCTTAACTGCTTTTTTCTTCGGTGCCGCTTTTTTAGGTGCTGCTTTTTTTGGTGCCGCTTTTTTTGTTGCCTTCTTTTTGGGAGCTGCTTTTTTCTTCGGAGCCGCTTTCTTTTTAGGAGCCGCTTTTTTCTTCGCAGCTTTCTTTTTTGCGGGTGCTTTTTTTGCTGCCTTTTTAGCGGACTTTTTAGGCGCAGATTTCTTTTTAGGCGAGGCCTTTTTCTTTGCCGCTTTTTTCTTTGACTTTGCCATAATTTGAAGAAAGTTTTTTAATGATTTGAGAGCAATGGATGTTTGTGGCAAAAAGTTAAACAGAAATATTCATATAGAAAAAAATGAGCACACTTATTTTACGCATAACGCCCAAAGCTGAACGCTGAACGCATCATTGATCTCTTCATTACTCGGTGAATTGCATTATCTCAAACTACCGGGTCATCAACCGGAAGGTCGATGACCTCCCAGTTTAAAACAAACCGAAGTGTCCACTGAAGTATTTTGAAAAATGTTATAGAAAGACTTTCTTCGGCATGACTGCCGGGCCCGTTGGGAGTTGGCTTTCGCTGCCTGGGGTGTTATTATTATGGGAAAGAAACACACAAATTCGTTTTGTGATATTCCGGAATAATCCCTAATTTCGCGTCCCCAATACAGAGTTCTTATTTTGAAATGGTTTGGGAGTCCCGCTATAAGCGGGACGTTAACACCAAAAAACGTAAACATGGCAAAGCAAATTTCCGGTTATGTCAAGTTGCAGGTAAAAGGTGGTCAGGCCAATCCGGCCCCCCCAATCGGCCCTGCATTAGGATCAAAGGGTATTAATATTATGGAGTTCTGTAAGCAATTCAATGCCAGAACTCAGGATAAAATAGGAAAGGTACTCCCTGTTTTAATCACCGTGTACTCCGATAAATCCTTCGATTTTATCATCAAAACACCGCCCGCTGCAGTCCAGATCCTGGAAGCGGCCAAATTACAGAGCGGATCCAAAGAGCCAAATCGTAGCAAAGTAGGTAAGGTCAACTGGACCCAGGTAGAAGCTATTGCAAAGGATAAAATGCCTGACCTGAACTGCTTTACCGTTGAAAGTGCCATGCGAATGGTGGCTGGTACGGCACGCAGTATGGGCGTTAATGTGGAAGGCAAAGCTCCATGGGACAATTGATTCTGAACTCTTAAAAAAATTTTGATATGGCGATCTCTAAAAAAAGAAAATCTGTTGCCGCTAAGGTTGACAAGAATAAGACTTACACACTGAAAGATGCATCTTCACTGGTTAAGGAAGTGAACCTGACCAAATTTGACGCGTCGGTTGACCTGCATATCCGTCTGGGTGTGGATCCCAAAAAAGCTGACCAGTCCGTTCGCGGAACGGTTAGCCTTCCTCATGGAACCGGTAAAACAAAACGCGTTCTTGTATTATGCACGCCTGATAAGGAAGCAGCTGCAATCGCTGCCGGGGCCGACTATGTCGGATTGGACGAATATATCACGAAGATTGAAGGCGGATGGGTTGATGTGGATGTTGTAATTGCCACCCCTTCAGTGATGCCTAAAATCGGTAAACTGGGTAAAGTATTAGGACCGCGCAATCTGATGCCAAATCCTAAAACAGGTACTGTTACAAATGATGTAGCTGCTGCCGTGAATGAAGTAAAAGGCGGTAAAATCGCCTTTAAAGTTGATAAAGCCGGAATTATTCATGCATCCATTGGAAGAGTTAGTTTTTCACCTGAAAAAATCACCCAGAACAGCCAGGAATTGATCAACGCAGTGATCCGCGCAAAACCAGCCACTTCGAAAGGTACTTATGTAAAGAGTGTATTTATGGCCTCCACGATGAGTCCGTCTATTTCAATTGATACGCGCGCTTTTGCAGCTCAATAATATATTTAAAAAAAAGGTTATGACTAAAGATCAAAAAAATGAAGTTATTGAAGTGCTGAAAGGCAAGTTCTCTCAATACAATAATTTCTATGTGACCAATACAGAATCTCTTTCTGTGGAACAAGTGGGAAAATTGCGCAGAATCTGCTTTAATAAAAAAGTGGAAATGAAAGTTGCGAAGAATACACTTATCAAGAAAGCCCTGGAAAATCTGGACTCCTCCCGCTATTCAGGCGTTTTCAACTCACTGAATGGTGTTACTGCCCTAATGTTTTCTGAAAATGCAAAAGAGCCCGCTCTTATCATTACGAGTTTCAGGAAAGATTCAAATCTCGAAAAACCGGTACTGAAAGCTGCTTTTATCGATGGTGATGTATTTGAAGGAGATAACCAGCTGAAAA
>JABDFX010000068.1 GCA_013286315.1 Bacteroidota bacterium
TGATTATTGGAACAATTGTCAATGTTGGTTAACCGGAAACCTAATAAATCTGCCCGGTTAGCAAAGAACTCAAAAATCATTAAAGCCATTATCCAGGCAATTCAGGAAAAAAAAGGCGAAAAAATATCACTTGATCTCCGGAAAATACCAGAAGCAGTCGCAGATTTTTTTATAGTTTGTGAAGCGGGAAGTACCACCCAGGTCAGAGCCATAGCGGATTTCATTGAAAAGGAAGTAAAAGAAAAATGCAATGAAGCGCCTTATATGCACGAGGGCAGGCAGGTGCTGCAGTGGGTTATCATCGACTACATAAATGTGGTTGTTCATATAATGCTTCCCGATTCCCGACGTTTCTATAAGCTGGAAGAGATGTGGAGCGATGCCGAAGTGGAAGAACATGAAGGCTGATCATCATAATCTTTATACCGTTTTTCTGAACTTTTTTATTTCCCAAACATTAATTACTAGAAGGAAGACCATCAAATGCCACAGAATAATATAAAACCGAACGACAGGCCAGGACAACATTTGACAATCAGTTGATTGAGCTGGAATCTGTGGATAGCACCAACAACTATGCCATGGCCCGCATTCATGAAGGATTGGCTTCCGACGGAATGGTTTATTTAGCCCACCATCAATGGGCCGGAAAAGGCCAGCGCGGTAAGTCCTGGATAAGTGAACCAGGACAAAACCTTATGATGAGCCTGGTTATTGAGTCTTCCTCCCTGAACCTCAACCAACAATTCCTGTTTTCTGCTGCCATCGCTCTTGCAGTCCTGGATCTCGTGAAAGGATTTCAAAATAAAAACTGGAAAATTAAATGGCCGAATGATATTTATTGGAGTGACAGAAAGGCAGGCGGTTTGTTGATAGAAAGTGTAGTTACGGGTCGAACCTGGAACTGGGCTGTCGTCGGTATTGGAATGAACCTGAATCAGTCCCATTTTCCCGGAGAGATCCCAAACGCTGTTTCCCTGAACCAAATCACCGGTGCCCAATATGATCCTGTTGACATTGCCAGAGAATTGGTGCCCCGTATATGGGAGCAGATTTCGATTTTGCGCAAAACTCCCGATCAGATCTTGCACGGACTGAACGATTCCCTCTACAAAAAGGACCAGGTTATTACGCTCAGGAAGAATGACGAATTAATTGTGTCTTTTCTGAAAGCTGTTGATTCAAATGGATTACTGATCACAGAAGACGGATCATTTAGATCAGGAGAAGTAGAGTGGATTGTTGGGGGTTGACGGTTGACGGTTAGCAGTTGGCGGTTGACGGTTGACGGTTTTTTCTCAGAACGTTACGCGTTGAACGTTCAGCGTGTAAAGTGAACGACTGATGAGGAGGAATTTCCGGCCTCATCTTCTGTAAAGATTTTCAACTCATGTTTACCCGGTTTACAATGTTCATCGAAATGATAAATAAATGCTTTGGCTTTATCATTGGTAAACAACAACCATTTTCCATCAAGCGTAGCGCGGAATGATTTTAATTTTTTATAGTTGTCGGTTACAACCACAGCAATACGGCTGCTTCTTTTCAGATTTGCATTTTCCACCACACCGGGAACACGTATTACCGGCGGAAGGGTATCAAGTATCAAAGCAAAATTTCCGAAATTCCGAAAACTCGCCGTTGCCCAGTCTCCCATCCACTGGGGTTTTTTCACCTCGAAGTCTTCCCGGTCGGACCACATCATCAAAACATGATCTTTTTGATTCACAGGGCTCGCTAACTTTAACCGGACTGTCATGGTATCTGCCAAAGGAACCTGCGAGTTGCCGAAATTGTGAATCGCCGAAACCAGATCCTTTTCAACGGTGGACAGTTCTGCATAATTCAAATGCACGGAATCATACAGGCAGGTTTGCCCAAGATAAAAAGCAGCATTTGGAGCTTCCAGACCATCCAGCATCCCGGGATAAAATAATTTGCCGGCATATATAGCATGACTATCTTCTGCCGGTTCATAACGCACTTTGAATTCCAGTTTTGAAATATTACCATAAGCGTCTTTCAGTTCAATTCGGATTAAATGAAGGCTACCATCTTCCAGATGCAGGTATCCACCCGGCTTTACTTCCCGGTATATAGAATTATTGTAACCGGGCATTCTGAAAAGTAATTGATAATAAGGCCCGCCGCGTTCACGCGTCGGATAATCAATATGTGCATTGATACCTCTGGTATCGTTATAACTGATCTGGTCCATTCGGAATCCCGAAATGGCTTCCTCATTATCGTAAATAATCCCCTGAAAGATGCCATTTGGATTATTCGATCCCGATTGGGTATCGAAACCCGAAATGCCGAATCCCGGGTTAGGAGTTTTCAGAATAAGAACGGGGAGACCGAGAACATAATTTCCCGCCGCACCTCTCACAGGAATAAATGACGGTGATTGTTCATAGAAACTTCTGTTTCGATCATAAACCGAAAGACTCCTGAAAACAGGCGGAGTATTGTCTGCAATGGGAAGCCCAAATAACATAGGATTCAGATTGCTGTCATCAGGATATGTCCGGATTTCAAAATGCAAATGAGGACCCTGGGAGCCACCCATATTTCCGCTGTATGCAATCAGGTCGCCCTTTTTAACTGACAATAATCCGGGAGGCAAATCCAGCGAGACCGCCCAGCGTTGTAATTCGTATTGTTTTTGTTTTACCCAGTTAGCGAGAGCAGGATAGAAAGCATTCAGATGGGCATACAAACTCACATACCCATTGGTATGACGTATGTAGATCGCCTGGCCAAATCCAAAAGGTTCAATTTTAATACGGTATATATATCCATCTGCTGCCGCATGAACCGGCAGGTTTTCCCGGTGAGCTGTTCTGATATCCAGTCCCATATGGTAATGATTGACACGCAATTCACCGAAATTAGCTGCCAGGCTAATGGGTATATCCAATGGGTTTCTGAATTCCTTTTGCGGATAATTAAGTGCCTGGAAAAGCTGGCCGGAAGCAAAACCATAACAAAAAACGCAGACCAATAACAGGACGGACCTATGCATAGAATCCCAAATTTAGAAATGTAAAGGTGTTGTAATCCCAAATAAGGATTCTAATCAAGATTCTCCCAATCTTAAATAAATGTTAGTAAATGATAATGAGGGATTTTTAAAAAAATTAAAAATTGGTACAGCTTTTGGCATATATAAACTGTCTTTATATTAAGGCGAGACTTGAAAAAGTGCTAAGATGTTATTCAAAAATAAATTTTTACTGTTTTTCGTCATCAGCGTTGGATCCGTTATCGGAATCGTGCGTGGTGAAGAAGCAAAACAGAAATGGGTCTTCAGGATCAAATCAAAAGTTGATAATAAAAAACTCATTGCCGAAAAAAAGCAACAGGCGAAAAAAGGTGGTGTTTTACTCGATGATATCGAAATGGCATCATTCCACAACAATTGAAATGCCCTTGAAAAATATACGCCCCTTCCGTTTAAACGCGGAAGGGATTTTTTTTTGTCCATCCTTTTAAAAAATTTCTTCAAGAACCTGCACACCCTTAGCTTTGCGGAATTTGTTTTTCGATGCCAAAAAATCCCTCAATCGGTTCAGTACTCATTATAGGTTCAGGTCCCATTATTATCGGTCAGGCTTGCGAATTTGATTATTCCGGCTCTCAGGCTGCCAGAAGTCTCCGGGAGGAAGGCATCAAAGTGATCCTTATTAACAGCAATCCGGCGACCATTATGACTGATCCGATGATGGCCGACCGTGTTTATCTGCTTCCCCTGACTGTGGAAAGCATCGAACAAATCCTCGAAGAGAATCAGATCGATGCAGTATTGCCGACCATGGGCGGACAAACCGCTCTCAATCTTTGTAAAGAAGCAGATGAATTGGGGGTTTGGGAAAAATACAAAGTTGAAATGATCGGTGTTGACATAGATGCTATCAACACCGCTGAAGACCGTGAAAAGTTTAAACAGCTCATGGTCCGGATCGGGATCGAAGTGGCGCCGTCAAGGGTTGCCAACTCCATGCTGGAAGGAAAAGAATTTGCCCAGGAAATCGGATTCCCCCTGGTTATCAGGCCTTCCTTTACACTTGGGGGAACCGGAGGCGGATTCGTTCACAGTAAAGATGATCTGGACGCTGCCCTGGATAAAGGATTGAAAGCATCCCCTATACATGAAGTACTGGTTGAAAAGGCCGTTCTGGGCTGGAAGGAATATGAACTTGAACTTTTGAGAGATAAAAACGATAATGTTGTTATCATATGCACAGTGGAAAACCTGGATCCGATGGGAGTTCATACAGGTGATTCGATAACCGTTGCACCAGCCATGACCCTAAGTGACACAGCATTTCAGGATATGCGTAACAAAGCCATCCTGATGATGCGTTCACTGGGAAATTTTGCGGGTGGCTGCAACGTGCAATTCGCGTTGAATCCTGAAACAGAACAAATCATTTCGGTAGAAATAAACCCGCGGGTATCGAGGTCTTCTGCCCTTGCCTCCAAAGCGACCGGATACCCGATTGCAAAAATTGCGGCCAAACTGGCCATCGGATACTATCTGGATGAATTAAAAAATCAGATAACCCAAACTACTTCCGCCTATTTTGAGCCGGTGCAGGATTATGTGATCGTTAAAATGCCCCGCTGGAATTTTGATAAATTCAAAGGCGCCAACGATACCCTTGGTTTGCAGATGAAAAGTGTTGGGGAAGTGATGTCGATCGGACGAAGTTTTACAGAAGCGCTTCAGAAAGCCTGTCAAAGTCTGGAGAATAATGCAGTAGGGCTCGGTTATTATGGCAAAAGCCAGATGCACGCTGAAGAACTTATTCAATATATCAAGATTCCCAAATGGGACCGGATATTCAGAATCAAGGATGCCATTATGCTGGGCGTTAGTGTCAAAACCATTTCACAGGCTACCGGTATTGACCGCTGGTTTTTATATGAAATCCAGAAGATTTGCACGGCCGAAAAAGAAATCAAAAAGTATAAAATGGAAACGCTCCCGGTTGAACTGCTCCGGGAGGCGAAGACGCTTGGATTCAGTGATGCGCAAATCGCCCTGATCATGCAGGATGGCGATGAAGAAGTGGTTTTTCAAAAAAGAAAAACTGCAGGTATTAACCGGATTTTTAAAATGGTGGACACCTGCAGTGCAGAATTCGAGGCAAAAACTCCCTATTTCTATTCCACTTTCGAAAACGAAGGACTAAGTGAAAGTGTAGTTTCCGACAAAAAGAAAATCATCATCCTGGGTTCCGGACCCAACCGGATAGGTCAGGGTATAGAATTCGATTATTGCTGCGTGCATGGTTTGCTTGCAGTTAAAGAATGCGGCTACGAATCTATTATGGTCAACTGTAATCCGGAAACTGTTTCAACAGATTTTGATATGGCCGACAAGCTATATTTCGAACCTGTATTCTGGGAACATCTCTGGGACATTATAGAACACGAAAAACCAGATGGTGTCATTGTACAATTGGGCGGTCAGACTGCCCTCAAACTGGCAGAGAAACTACATAAAAGAGGTATTCGTATCGTTGGAACTTCTTACGATAATATGGATATCGCCGAAGACCGCGGCCGTTTCAGCGATATGCTAAAGGAAATGGATATTCCATATCCTTCGTATGGCACAGCAACGACGGTTGATGAGGCGGTGGAAGTGGCAAAAACGGTTGGTTATCCTGTATTGGTCAGACCCAGTTATGTACTCGGAGGTCAGCGCATGCGAATCGTAATCAACGATCAGGAGCTGGAGAGTGCCGTCGTCAGCCTGCTGAAACATCTTCCGGATAATAAAATTCTTATTGATCATTTCCTGGATCGTTGTCAGGAAGCAGAAATCGATGGAATATGCGACGGGGATCAGTTCCATGTGATGGGACTGATGGAACATATTGAACCGGCGGGTATTCACAGCGGAGATTCCAATGCCGTGCTCCCCCAGTTTAACCTGACTCCTTTAGTTGTGGAAACGATGGAAGAATATGCCAGAAAAATTGCTTTCCGTTTAAACATCAAAGGGTTGATCAATATACAATTTGCCATCAAGGATGGAAAAGTATTTGTAATCGAAGCAAATCCCCGTGCTTCCAGAACAACGCCTTTTATTGCAAAAGCATATCAGATCCCTTACCTCAACGTGGCGACGAAAGTCATGTTGGGCCATAACAAATTAAAAGACTTCAGTTTTGTAAAAAATCTAAAAGGCTACGCAATCAAGGAACCCGTATTCAGTTTCGACAAATTCCCGGGTGTAAATAAAGAACTGGGTCCGGAAATGAAATCAACCGGTGAGGCGATCCGATTTATAAAAGATCTGAAAGACCCTTACTTCAGGCAGCTGTATAAAGACCGGAGTATGTACCTCTCAAAATAGTATGGAAGACTGGAAGTATGAAAGTCTGGAGGTGTTAGAAGCTTTTTACTTTCAGACTTCCATACTTCCAGTCTTTCATACTGTACTCAGGCCTCCACCAGCCCATTCCGGATGGCGTACATCACAAGTCCGACACGGGATTTTACTTTTAATTTCTCAAAAAGTGAATTCCGGTATTCATCGACTGTTCTGGGACTGACAAACATTTTTGCAGCGATATCTTTATACGTGATCTCTGAACATATATGACGGAGAAAGTCTTTTTCCCTTTGAGTCAGAGAGGCAGGTTCTTCTGCTTTGTCTACATCTTTGTGCAATCCGCTGATGATCTTACCTGATATTTCCTCTGATAAATAGAAATTCTTTTTCACCACGGAATCCAGCGCCTTTTTCAATTCCTCCGGATCGATATTTTTCATGATATAACCCCTGGCCCCATGCCGGAGCATCCGGATAATGGTGCGTTCATCACTAAACATGGAAAGCGCAAGTACTTTTATTTTTGGATAGTTCTTATTCAGCCAGGAGGCTGTTTCAAAGCCGTCCATCTCGGGCATATTGACATCCAGGAGAACCAGATCAGGTACCATGTGTTCATTGATCCTCCTTTTTATTTCTTTCCCGTTATCAGCTTCAAATAAGACGGCATAATCTTCAAATGAACTAACCAGTTTTGCGAGTGCTTTTCTCAAAAGTGTGTGGTCATCTGCAATTGCAACCTGAATCTGTTTATTTAAAGAAGACATGAGCAGTGTTAAAAATTAATTTAATGGAACATGTACAGTAATCAATGTCCCTTTCCCCGGTTCACTTTGAATCGACAAATCTGCAGCTATCAGTTTTGCCCTGTTGCGCATACTTTTCAATCCCAGTCCACTGGATCCACTGGAGGACTCTTTCTTTTGCTTTACATCAAAACCCACACCATCATCTTCAATGGACAGCACAAAGTTATCATTGTTGGAATAGATAACCGATACCCTCACATGGGTGGCCTGGGAATGCTTAATGATATTATTCATCATTTCCTGGTACATGCGGAAAATAAATATTGATTTTTGATCCGGAAAATGAAACTCATCTCCTTCTTTTTCAAATTGTATTTTCAGAATGCCGGCCCTTCGAATCGAAGTTAAGTCGAAATTAATGGCTTCAGACAGGCCAATATCTGCAATGCGTTCGGTATGGAGACTTTTTGTTAAATCGGACATATCCCGGATCACTTTCTGTAACATCTCTTTTGAATTCTGAACACCCTCATAAGCTTCATGATCCTGGCTGATGGGAGCCATCGACATCCACAATTTGATAACTGAGAGACTTTGCCCGATATTATCATGCAATTCCTGGGCAATCGTTTTCATGGTTTCTTCCTGAATTTCCAGCTGGGAACGAAGCACTTCCTGTTCATACTCTTCCTTCAATCGCACCATTTCCCGCTCCTGCTTCTGCCGTCTGCGCTGGTAAAAAAACATCATACCCAGGATAAATCCCACCAGCATGAGAGCCAGCAGGGTACCCATAAAGATTACAAAGTAGATTTGCTGGTTCGTATCCTGCATAAAAAGCCAATCGAATATAGCATATATGTCAAAACGCTGATAATATTGAAGATAGCCACGATATTATTGAATATGATCATGGATGTTTTTCGATTCGCTTTGCTTATGCTATCCATAAAACTGAATAGTGCAAATATGGGGAAAATGAGGACTACATTGAATAGTATGGCTGATACGATCCAAAAACTGGGTAACCTGGTCAGGGATTGCGCCTCCGTTTTTTGAAATAATTCAAAAAAATAATAAATGCAGAAAATAACCGTAATGACCGTACCAACGGTAAAGTTGACGGGATTAAAAAGATCATTGCGCTGAAAAAAAAATAGATTGATAAATGCAAAAATAAGGAATGCCGCAATCGTATACAAAATGCGTTTATTCAATTTGCTGGTTATTACCTGCCCTAACACAAAAAAATAAAATGAAAACTCTATCGGTCCCCAGATATTCAGTAGAATATTATTGTGTATGCGAAGGTCTGTGGTGTATTCTATTATCTTATCAACAATCATTAATAAGAAAAAATATATTGGGAATAACCTGAGATAAAATGGTACAGGTTTCTTGGCAAATACAGATAAGCTGATTAAAAATATGGATAACTGGATAAAATCACTTACTGAAAATTTCATATACCCAAATATCGGCAAAGTTCTACGGCATAAAAAAAACCTCCCGAAGGAGGTTTAATTGAAAACTAATAACTTTAAACTATTTCCATTCCTTTCGATCCCCTGTCAACAATGGTGATACCGAAGTCGCCCATGCCCCCGTCGGGTATTGGGCAAACCGGCGGACAAGTTTTAGGAAGACCACCACTTAAAATTTCGACCCGGCCATTATTTTTCCTGTAAATATTTTTGTCGGTGACGCATCCATCTTCCGTAGTCCTGGATTTGGTTGCAATCATAACAAGTGTCTGTCTGCCGGCATATTCGGGTTTCGCGGTATAATCTTCCGGAAATGCCCCATAAAAAAATCTTACACCGTCTCCCCCGTTTGATTTGGCTAAAGCCAGAAAGTTTTCCAGCTCTTCAACACTATACCAGGCACTGAGAGAATCAGCCTTCCCAATTCGTTCGGAATTCTGCACCCATCTTTTTTGTTTGTACTCTCTGATGAAGTTTTCGACGTCATTCGTACTTCCGCTTTTTCTTGCTCTAACATAATTTTTTACTTGAGTTGTCATTGGTCTTATTTTTTAGGAAATGATACAATTGTGATCTACCTAAAACTAAAACCTTACTACCTTGAATAGATTTACAAGCAAATGGAATTCAATGAATTACAAATTAACATTATTTGTAAGATTAAGACAATCAAGGAGTATCGCTATTTTTCCCGATTATAAACCGTAAAAGTCCAGAAAAAATACCGTTAAAACACGGTAGTAAAACCCCGTGTAAAAAAGTAAAATGACTAACAAATCCGGCAATAAAAGTATTTGCTTCAGGGAATACTAAGTGCCGATGATGGATTTCGAAAAAATTTCAAATCGTAGTCACTGGAAAACAGTGCCTTTTCTGAGGCTGTTTCTTCCCCTGATTTCGGGTATGCTTTTGGAATATTATATTCCATTCAGGGCTGTTTTTCTGTGGCCGGTGTTTTTACTTTCCTTTATCGTTCTTATTTTTTGCAATTGGATCCCTTTTCAAATAAAATTTCGCGCGCAATGCGTTTATGGAATTGCTGTACAGGTATTATTTATTTCTTTAGGAAGTATACTCATGCTTCTTCACCAGGACAAAACTCTGACAGAATCAGGATACAATGCGAACAGCAACAAGAATTACCTGTTTATTCATGTTATCAGTGATCCTGTTCAAAGGAGAACTTCTTATAAATGCGTGGCGAGGATAGAGTGCCTTGTCCAAAATCAAACCTGTTTTTACGAAAATGAAAAAGTTTTGATTTATTTAAATAATGACCGGCTTTCCCGTCAGGTAACTGGCAGTAACTGGATCATTACTGACAAAATCTTACAACCCGTTGAAAATTTCAAATCACTTGATTTTGATTACAAAAAATTCTGCCGCCTGAGACATATTTATAGCCAGCTCTTTCTAAAAGAAAATGAATACTCAATTGTTCCGTACGTAGAAACAAAATCAGCTTTAACAGTTCTTGGTTCTTTCAGAAAAAAAATATTGGCAATTATTAAAAGATATGTCCCATCTAAATCAGAAAATAGTTTGCTTGAAGCGCTCATGGTCGGCTTTACTGACGACCTGGATCCGGTATTGCTGAAATCCTATGCCGATACAGGCGTTATACATATCATCGCTATTTCCGGATTACATCTTGCATTGATTTGCCAGTTTCTTCAGATTATTCTTTTACAAAAAGGACGAAATAAATTTGGACGCTGGATAAAGCTATTAGTGACGATCGTCTGTTTATGGAGCTATAGCCTGCTTTCAGGGGCATCCCCCTCAGTGATACGTGCGGCCGGCATGTTCAGTCTCGCACTTTTTGCCAGAAACATTTTCAGAGAAACAACATTGTATAATATTTTGGCGGCTTCTGCATTCCTGTTACTTTGTTATGATCCTTTCTGGATCTTTGATACCGGCTTCCAGTTAAGTTATGCGGCAGTGTTGAGTCTGGGTTTATTTTCAAAACCGATCCGGGATTTTTTGCCACTGCAAAACAAAATACTGGGTGCCCTATGGAATGCAACTTCAGTAAGCATTTCAGCACAGATTCTCACCACACCCCTTAGCATTTATTATTTTAACAGGTTCCCGACCTACTTCCTGATTGCCAACCTGCTGGCTGTTCCTTTGTCAAGTACTATTCTGGCAGGTGGGATTCTTCTATGTGCCTCCAGCCCAATTCATCCGGCGGCACAGTTCACCGGATGGATTTTGGGGGTTCTGATCAGAGCATTAAATGGTTTCATTGATCATCTTTCCGGTCTGCCTGGCGCCGTGGTTTCAAATCTGCGAATATCTCTTCCGGGCACCATCCTGCTATATGCAATCATTTTTTGTTCCTACCATTTCATAAAACGCAGGGAAAAATTATGGCTTTATGCCGGGTTGGGAATACTGGCAGTATTTCTATTCATCCGTATGATTAAATAGTGACTTTGTCATAATACCTGATTGCAGTAAATTTGCGGCTCCTTCATAAACCTTTCCGGTACAAATTTCAATTATGGTAAAAAAAATACAGTCTGCACTGATTTCCGTGTTTTATAAAGATGGATTGGAGCCCATTGTTACGCAACTTCATAAACTGGGTGTACGTCTGATTTCTACGGGTGGTACAAAAACATTTATTGAGGGTCTTGGCTTCTCCTGTACCAGTGCTGAAGAGCTTTCCAGTTATCCTTCCATCCTGGGTGGCCGTGTTAAAACTCTTCACCCTTCTATATTCGGTGGTATTCTCGGAAGGAGGGATGAAGCACAGGATCTGAAAGAAATGAAAGAATACAATATCCCCGAAATTGATCTGGTGATCGTGGATCTCTATCCGTTTGAAGAAACAGTTGCAAACACAAAAGACGAAAAATCAATTATTGAAAAAATAGATATAGGCGGGCCTTCTATGATCCGCGCGGCGGCTAAAAACTTTTCACATGTCGCCGTTATTGCCGATAAAAAGGATTATAGTCTTCTTGAACAATTATTAATCAGTCAGCAGGGAACACTCACGCGGGAACAAAGAAAAGAGCTCGCCGCAAAAGCCTTTGAAGTAGTTGCCGGTTACGATCTTGCCATTCATGAATATTTTAATCCAGGTAAAACAATTTCTGTTTCCAAAACGATCAAACACCTGCGATATGGAGAGAATCCGCATCAGCAGGCATTTTTTGAAGGGGACTGGGAGAAAATATTCAAACAGCTGAACGGCAAGGAAATTTCTTATAATAACCTCGTGGACATTGATGCAGCCATCCAACTGATTGGTGAATTCAAGGAGAAAACGGTGTTCGCAATTATCAAACACACAAATGTTTGTGGTATCGCCGCCCGCAATACTACGCGGAGTGCCTGGGATCATGCATTGGCCGGAGATCCTGAAAGTGCTTTCGGAGGAGTGCTCATTTGTAATAATGAAATCGATTTATCAACTGCACAGGCGATTAACGAATTATTTTTTGAGGTTCTGATTGCACCATCGTTCTCGCAGGAGTCGCTGGATTTACTTAAAACAAAAAAGAATCGAATACTTCTTCAGTTATTTAATCAGCCGGAAGAGGATCTCGAGAAAAAATCACTGTTGAATGGTATGCTGATTCAGAGCTCCGACAAAGGAAATTTCGAAAAATGGGAGGAAACCGGTGGAAGAGCAAGTACTGATGATGAAAAACAGGACCTCATATTCGGGAATTTGGTTTGCAAACATCTAAAATCAAATGCCATAGCCATTATAAAAAACAAACAATTGATCGGAAAGGGTTGCGGGCAAACAAGTCGCATCGACTCGCTGAGACAGGCAATCGAAAAGGCCAATCAATTTAAATTCAGCATGAAGGGAGCCATGTTGGCTTCAGATGCTTTCTTTCCATTCGACGATTGCGTCCATATTGCAGCAGCCGAAGGAGTTTCAGGATTTATCCAGCCCGGCGGATCTATTCGTGATAAAGACAGCATTGAGTTTTGTAAGAAAGAAGGGCTTGTAATGGTAATAACCGGAATGCGTCACTTCAAGCACTAGCTGCGCAATGTAAAAAATGTGGAAGCGTAGGAAATTAAAAATGGAGAAATGTAATATGGAAAAAATAGTGTGTACATAGATAACTTCATATTTCCTCACTATCATTTACATATTCCACTTTGAATTTGCACATTTTACATGCTCTCACATTCACCACACTTTTGTTATGTATCCCAGAATATCTGATCTTTCAGAAACACTTCATAAACCTCTTTCCAGCCGGCAAACATAGGGTCGTTGCCAAAAAAATGATTGTGCCAGATTGTTATCATCAGACCATTTATTTGTTTGACTTTTCTATAATAGTCCATCAATTCTGAAAACGCAGCCCCTGGACTAAGCTGGTTTTCATAATAAGATGTTGAATCCATAAAACAAAAGGGATAAAGCATCAGCCCGGTTTTTTTCTCTGCCTGCAGATCGTACCAATAAAAAGACGAAGCAATAGAAGCCCGGAATCCATTGGCTGCGCCATATCCCATCGAAAAATCTTTATCTATTCCCACTTCTATCAGTCTGCGGTATGTTTGAGGCAAACTCATACGTATATAGTGTTGCCGGCTGTATTTTACCGAAGACCCGGTTATTTTCGCGAGTCTATCCACTTCGTCCATCAATACGGCTTCTTCATCCCCGCTTTGCCAGGAAGGATGTATACCCACTGTATAACCACCCGCATGATATGCGATCAGTGATTTCATTTCGGGTTTATCAGGGGAAATATTCTTATCTACCCCGGTTTGTTTTTTTGCCAGCAGGAAAAAATAATAAGCCCGCGTTCTGCAATAAAGATGCAGGGAATCAAGCCATTCATAAGAATCGAAAGGATCTTTTTTTTTGTTAAATAAAACATCCCAGCGATCCAGTAAATAAGCCCACTGCCCTTTAACGAGTGATCTGTAAAAGCCACCCAGGTTGCGTTTCAGCCCTTTCAATTTATAAGAATAGGCGATATCTATATCATAGCTGGGGATAAACTTAAAATCTTTCATTCGAAAAATCAGCTCCGGAAATTTCCGACCCAGAGATTTTTTAAAATCTTCCAGCCAATAATTGATAATAGGAAATTCCAGAAAGTTTTCTCTGAAAGCCAGAGATGCCTGATGGGGAAAACGACCATATTTATCAGGTTGAAATAAAAGATATTCTTCGTATCGGCTGACAAGGAAAAAAGTAGCCGCAAAAATATCAAAAGGGAAATCTCCTTCAGCCTGAAAAAATGCCGGGCGGTCGAAAATATCAAATCGGTCGATCTGCTGTTCTGATATGCCCGTCTCAAAAAGCAGTTGATGGGGAATTAAATAAAATTCGGTTTCTGAAATTCTTTCCGGTGAATAATTCAGCCTGGCACCCATATATGACAGGTAAACGGATCGATCACTTGTCTGAATAATTGGCTCATTGAAAATTTCGTTGCTGACCAGATCAAGCACATAATCCAGGCGGGGGCTTTTATGAACAGTATAAAAAAGCATGCTTAGGATTTATGCTTTTCTACCCATCGCTGGTTGAAGCTTTTTTCGGGAAAATGCAGGTCCGCTCTCTGCCTGTTCCATCCACGAAAAACCCGGTTGATGAACCAGTTTTTTATTTTAGAATTGCCCATATTCATCCATTTTCTCTGCAGGCTGGCTTTTTTCCATCCTTTCCAGGCCAGTTTTTCCATCCATCCGGCCGCTCCCTGCTGAACGGCCTCATTCCTGTTTTCCAATAATATTTCGTGCAAATTAATTTTCACAGCACATACTTCTGTGCAATTGCCACATAATGAAGATGCATAACTCAAATGTTTCCAGTCATTAAGACCTTTTAAATGTGGAGTAATCACGGCGCCGATCGGACCACTATAGGTTGTTCCGTAACTATGGCCGCCTATATTTTTATAAACCGGGCACGCATTTAAACACGCTCCGCACCGAATACAATAAAGGCTCTCCCTCAATTTGGTATTGGCCAGCATATTCGTTCGTCCATTGTCAAGGAGAATCACATACATTTCATCGGGTCCGTCATATTCTCCGGCTTGTTTCGGTCCGGATAAAATTGAATTATAACTGGTCACGCGCTGACCCGTTCCGAAAGTAGCGAGCAGGGGCCAGAACAATGCGAGATCTGTCATGGAAGGAATCACTTTTTCAATACCCGTAATCACTATATGGGTTTTTGGAAACGAAGCGCAGAGTCTGCCGTTGCCTTCATTTTCTGTTAACGCTATGCTGCCAGTATCGGCAATGATAAAATTAGCACCTGTAATACCAATCTCTGCCTGAAGATACTTTGTCCGCATTTTTTGGCGGGCGATCAGTGTGAGTTCTGCAGGTGACAGATCCGGGGCTGTATTTAATTTTTCATGGAAGAGCTTTGCGATGTCTTCCTTGCTTTTGTGCATAGCCGGAGTAACAATATGATAGGGCGGTTCATTGTCGAGCTGCTGGATATATTCCCCCAAATCAGTTTCCAGGCTTTCAATGCTGTTTTCCTCCAGGAATTTATTCAGGTGAATTTCTTCAGTCACCATGCTCTTGCTCTTTACGACTGCCCTGCATTGTTTCGCGTTACAAATGGCCAGGATCTCACGTAAGGCATCGGCACTGTCCTCTGCCCAAATAACTTTTCCGCCGCGTCTGGTGAAAGCCAGTTCAAAACGTTCCAATTGCTGATCGAGCGATTCCAGGGACCTCCACTTAATATTTTTTGCCCGTTCTCTTGCGAGATGGATTTTCTCGAATTGTTGTTTCCCCATCGGAACAACCGCGTCGTATCTGCCAATATTGAAATTGATTTTCCGGCGATGTTCCAGGTCAGCTGCCTTAACACCGCTCTTGTCTAAAAAGGTTGACGCCTCGTGCCTGTTGGTCATAGATTGAAGATAATAAATTATCTGGGGTAGTTATTAATGCCGCCGCTTACCCGACACCTGAAAATGATCCTGACATTATATTTTTTTTCATCGTTATCACCATCATTCCTTTTCTGGTAAAATTTCTTATAGGTAGCCTGGTACTCACCGATAACGATGTCACCACCATAAGCTGGATCACTTCGTAATTTCAATGATTGGCTTACCGGCTCTATGGTCAGGCTTTTTTTATAACTATCATCATCTTCTGATAATTTAAACACTTGTTGATTACCTGTGTTAGCATGCAGTAAACTTGTACACTTTCCCTGAAATATTTTTATACCTACACCCACCCCTACTTTAAAACCAAGCCCGCTGTTAATTAACAAAGTATCATCCGATATAAAAGCAAGACATCCTGCTGCAAAAAATCCCATTTCTGATTTGGGCGACCGGACAAGTTCGCCATTCAGATATAAATAAAAATCAGCAATATTATATTGAAGTGCAGCCTTGCTCTTTGCTTTCAACAATTTTTGCGAATTCAGGGTATATGAAAGAAGGGGTTGAACCTCATATTTTTTCCATCCTGTCCAATGTCGTCGTACAGAGTCCGCACTAACAGAATCCGCGATGGCAGTTAAAACAATATTGACCGCCTTTAATGAATCCCTTATCATGTCCAGCGAATCCTTCATTGGATAGAGATCCCGCACAATATAATGCGGATCCAATGTGATGACCGTATCCTGCATGATAGTTGGACGGGCAATTGAATCCCGTATAGCATCCTCCCGATCCACTGCCGTATATGCGTAACGGACGACAAAGGAGCGTTCCAATGCAATGACTGTATCCCGCATTTGGGCGGCTTCGGCAAGTGCGACCCTTATGGAATCAATTACTGCATCTGCCTTATCTTTATTTAAATATTTATCTCTTACCACAAAGGACGGATCAACTTCAATGACTGTATCCTGCATTTGGGAAGCCTGAACCAGCAAAGCTCTGAGAGAATCCCTGATTACCTGCAATGAATCCTTTTTCGCATAAAATTCCCGGATTACGAAGGAAGGATCCAATGCAATGGTCGTATCCTGCATATCGGCAGCACGCATTAAAGCCGTTCCGATGGCGTTTAGAGAATCCCTGAAAGCTGTTCTTTTTACTGCGATCTGCTCCGCAATGGCATCCATGGAATCCCTTTCAGCATATACATTCTCGACAACGAAACTGGTATTTAACACAATGACCGTATCGTGCATTTTAGCGCTCCAGGCTAAATAAGCCTTGATTGAATCACGTATTGCGTCATAACGGTCTTTCCTCGCATATACGTTTTTGATTTTGAATGAGGGATCGAGAGCGATAATCGTATCCTGCATTTGAGTCAGTGGCAAAGGTTGAATTTGTGCAGAACTATCCTGAGAAAATGATGACTGACAGGACAATAATATAACCAGGAAGAAAATAACAGCGGGTAGAATTTTCATAGACGGCCTAGGCTTTACCTTTTTTTTTATGGAGCGCAGTTGCTTCAAGAGTAGAATAAAAATCGGAGCCATATTTTCTGATCAGGGCCTCTTTCAGAAATTCATAAACAGGAACTTTTAGCTGTTTTCCCATTTTACAGGCTGCCTGGCAAAGGTCTTCGCGGGGTTCATAATTAACATATTCCTGGTTCTGCCTCTTGCTGCGTGTAATTTTTATCGGAAACAAATGACAGCTGAGAGGCTTTTTCCATGAGATTTTCTTATCAAGATATGCTTGTTCAATCCCGCATTTTATAATGCCAAATTTGTCCCTGAATCCATATGCGCACATCTTGCCTGCGATGGTAGGCGTTACCCATCCAAATTCCTGGTCATATTTGTAAAGCCCCTCTTTTTCAAGCACTTTGATTCCTTCTGATGTGAGATAGGGTTTTATCTCTTCAATAAGATCCCGCAGATATTCCAGTTCCCCGTTGGCGAGAGGTGCTCCGGAGTCCCCGTCTTCACAGCATCCGCCCTTGCACTTATTGAGATCACAAACAAATTGTTCAGATACCACTTCGTCACTAACCAATATATTATCAATTGCTATCAAATGTTCGGGTTGAAATTCAGGCTAAGTTAGTATATCAGAAAGGATTCTGTATCAGTTTTTCCACC
>JABDFX010000069.1 GCA_013286315.1 Bacteroidota bacterium
TTCTGTCAATACCCCCGCACTTGCCCCAAACTTGATGACGTCTGCCCCATATTTTATATTATACCGGACCTGTTTTCGTAGTTCGTCAACACCATCTGCCACTCCGCTCATTTGTTTTGGATACTGCCAGTCGAGGTATGGTGAAAATCCATTCAGATCACCGTGACTACCGGTTGAGCCAATAAATAAAGTGGCCACTTCCATGCGGGGTCCTACAATATCTCCCCTGTTAATGGCATTTTTCAGGGATACATCGATAAATGCTGCTGAACCGACGTCTCTGCAACTGGTAAATCCTGCTTCAAGCGTTCTTTTAGCATAAATATGAGCGATGACCGCATAGTCGATAGCTGTCTTTCGAAAAATATCACCGTAATAATCCCCACTGGGCTGTGCGGTCAGGTGGGTATGGCAATCTATCAGTCCCGGCAGGATCGTCGCATTGCTCAGGTCAATGACGACTGCAGAATCCGGTATATGTACAGACGGACCAATATCAATGATGATATTACTGTCAATTAAAATAATCTGATTTATTAATACCGTTCCATTGATTACATCGATCACCCTTCCAGCCTTAATGGCTTTTAGTCTTTGCTGTCCATTTACAAAAGGGATCAAAGCGAATACCAGGATGACAATAAGAATTGATTTTAATTTCATTTGAAGCATGCAGTATTTTTATTTCTTTATAGCAACTTTATATTCCGGGTGACGCTCGCGTGATTTTTTCTCATATTTAAACTTACGAAGTTTTATAAGCATTACCATTTATAGTTGGGTAACAGGCAGAAAAACAGCCAGGAGAAATAACAACCTGATAAATTTGATAACTTCACGTGAACCTTCATTCTTCATATGAAAAAGGTTTTAAAATTAACCGTAATTATTATTTCGGTTTTATTGATTGCATCCTTAGCAACCCTATTTTCTTTATCAAATACCTTATCAAAAAGGTTCGCCAAAAAATATAAACCAAACACAACTAAAATTATCATACCTGCCGACTCTGCTTCCATCAGGCGGGGTAACATACTGACCACCGCGCTTTGCACTAATTGCCATGGATCTGATTTAGGAGGTATAGAAATTTTCAACAAGCCCCGAGTTGGTATCATATATTCGAGAAATATTACTCCCGGTGGGGAAACAAAAAATTTCTCCGATGCCGACTGGATTAATGCAATCAGATTTGGAGTAAGAGAAGATGGAACGCCACTTTTTGTAATGCCATCCAAAGATGACTACAACAAGATGAGTGACGATGATCTCGGCTGTATGATCGCTTATTTAAAAACCATCAAGCCTTCAGATAAAAACTGGCCCCTGAATGCTCATGGACTGACTTTTTATGGAAAAATATTTATGCAGACCGGTGGATTAGGGCATTCCATATTTTCTGCAGAGAAAATCGACATGAACGACAATTCACCGAGGACTTCACCAGCCAAAAAAGAAACCGCTGAGTACGGCGGTTACCTGGTATCATTATCAGACTGTAAATATTGTCACGGTCCCGAACTTAACGGCGGCGTCGATACCGGCACGACTGATCCACCTGCGCCCAATATCACACCCGGAGGAAATCTGGGAAATTGGAACATGGAACAGTTTATTAAGACCATTCGCCTGGGTGTTACACCATCCGGTAAGCATTTGAATCCTGGCTATATGCCCTGGACAAGTATTGCAGCATTCCAGGATACAGAATTAAAGGCTATTTATGCTTTTTTAAAATCCCAACCTGCATTGAAAGATTCAAAGCGTTAGACATCAAAATTTGGCGCATTATAAAAAATGAACCTTTATAAAATTGAAAGCAGTTATCTACACTCGATACGGCGGTCCTGAAGTTCTGCAGGTGAAAGAAATAGAAAAACCATCTCCCAAGGATGATGAAGTGCTTATTAAAGTGCATGCGGCATCTGTTAATGATTGGGATTGGGGTCTTCTTCATGGTGACTTCGTCAATCGTATGCTAAACGGTCTTTTGAAGCCGAAGAGAAAAATACTCGGTTCTGATATTGCGGGATGCATTGAAGCCGTTGGTAAAAATGTAACACGGTTTAAGTCAGGTGATGAGGTGTATGGTGATCTGAGCGGACAATGGGGAGGTTTCGCCGAGTACGTATGTGCACAGGAAAAAGCATTAGCACTGAAACCCGCAACCATGCGCTTCGAAGAAGCAGCCGCCATACCACAGGCGGCCATGCTGGCTGTTCAGGGTCTGGTTGACAAAGGGAAAATTCAAACGGGTCAAAAGCTTTTGATGAATGGTGCAGGAGGAGGTGTTGGAACGTTCGGCCTGCAGATTGCCAAAACCTACGGGGTTGAAGTAACGGGTGTTGACAAGACCAATAAACTGGCTATGATGCGCTCCCTTGGTTTTGATCATGTTATTGACTATACAAAAGAAGATTTTACAAAAAATGGCCGGCGCTATGACCTGATTCTCGATGCAAAAACTAATCGTCCGATGCGTGATTATGTCCGTGCATTAAACCCTGAAGGCGTTTATGTGACGGTGGGCGGTGACATATCACGGCTTCTACAGGCCCTGCTCCTGGGACCCTGGATATCCAGGTTTAATCAAAAACACATTCGTATCGTTGCCCTGAAACCCAACAAGGATTTGGACTATATGAACAGGCTTTTCGAAGCCGGTAAAGTCAAACCTCTTATAGACGGTCCATACAGAATGGATGAAATTCAAAAAGCTTTTGCGATTTTTGGTAAAGGAGATCACAAAGGGAAAATCGTATTAACGATGTGAAGGGAATAATTCAGTCAAAAACTATAAATTATATGAGCCTTACATTATCGAATAAAAACAATGCAAATCAGAATAAGGAAATGCTCATCTCCATAGTTAAAGCGATGGCAGAATCCACAACAGGAAAAGAAAGCACAAAGCATTGGGCGAATGATGCATTGTGGTTTGATATACCGCCGTTTGCATCAAAGGGTATTCAGCCTGCCGTTAAAATGTTTGACAGTGTATTTAGCAATTTTAAATCCTGCAAGGTATCTTTTCTTGAAATGGACACAATCATTGCCGACAACATGGGTATTGTTTGCTCCATTCAAAAAGTAGATATGGTATTCAAAAATGATATTGCCAAAACGATATTAGTCCGTCAAACCGATTGTTTTAAAAAGTCAGATAATAATGAATGGTTGTTGGTTCATCAACATGCTTCCATTCCTTCGGGTGGAGAATGGGACGGTAAAATCATAAACCAGTGAAGTAATCCGCATTATGAGTGATTATTAAACCTTTGAGTAGGTCCATTGCCTTTTGATGACCTGCATATGTTCGGATTTCGGCATTTCAACAGTATATACGAGTGTATTGTCGGTATCCGAGACAATCCCGCTCATCGGTGGATGGCCGGTTATCGTTATCGTCACCGTTTTGCCAGACATCGTCCAGGTTCCCGAATTGATGGTCTTTGTTGAACCTGTTGTGATGGTTTCCGTCAGTGTGTGATCTGACTTGAATTCGTCCACCGCATCAACCTTTGGCATATCCATCACTTCCTGTAAATGCCCGTGGGAATTTTTTACCGCATCCGGTGTGCAATACATTTTACCGGAAATCTGTTTCCATTTGCCTATAATGGATTGGGCGTCGCAGTGCATCATGCCGGCAAACCCCGTCAGGCAGGAGGTTAACAAAAATACCTTACTGATAATATCTGTTTTAATTGAAATAGTGGTCATAAAGTGATTATTTAGGTGGAGCCTGACAAGGTAGACTTATTTAGTATGAAACAAAAAACCCGGTCAGTAATCGGACCGGGAATAGTTTTCAGCAAATATTGGACTTAAAACGGGGCAATCACCAGCCTGCCTGCCATCTCCTTGCAGATATAACTTCGTCCCTGTTGAACTTCAAGGATGGCTTTAAAAATTTCTTCCGGATTTGAGAGCTTGGTCAGATATCCCATCGCTCCATTTTCGATGATTTCCTGGGCATGGTCTGGTTGGTTGTGAAAAGACAAACCAATAATTTTTGTGCCGGGACAATTTTCACGAATCAACTTAGTAGCTTCTATTCCGCTGATCCCTTTCAGGCGAATATCCATAATCACAACATCCGGACAGAGCTGACTGGATTTTTCAATCGCTTCTTCTCCACTCTCACATGCAGCAATCAATCTGAAACGGGGATCATGTTTTAATATAAATGCCCATGCCTTTCTGATCAGTGGATGGTCATCGACAAAAATTACTGTAATAGGTTTCATTTTGGATGTGCAAAGATCATACACTTATCCATCATGAATCTTCATAAATCAAATAATCTCCTTCGATTTTCAATCAAAAGAGGACCTGTAATTTCCCGGTGACAGCTTTTCAGCGCGTTTAAAGAACGTGGTAAAATAATTCGGATCTCTGAATCCCATCTGATCTGAAATCTGTTTGATGGACAGTTTTGTTGAATGAAGAAGGTGTTTTATCTCAAGTAAAATCCTGTTCTGAATGGATTCTTTGGCGGACAATCCGGTGTGTTTTTTTATCAGCGCATTCAGGTGATTCGGGTGCATGGATAACCGCTCAGCATAAAACTTAACGGAATGCTCTTTTGAAAAATACTCATCCAGCATATCAACAAATCGTTTTATACTATCTATCAACGGCTGGTTTGCTTCCTGACTTTCTTCCAGTTCAAATAATCTTTCTCCAAGTATCAGGAGTTCTACTATTTTTACCGCAATCAATTCGTTGTTCACGATCTCCTGCTGTTTTTTTTCAATCAGGATGCTTTCAAATATCCGGCTCACTTCCTCCGCCTGTTCATCCGTGAGATGAACATACGGTTTTATAGAAGTGGTCAGCATTCTTTTGTTTCCGATAATCTGATGAGAAAAGTTATTTTCCAGAAAGAAATCCATGTTGAACAGGAGGATATACCCTTTGGTATCGGGTGTCCAGTTGCTGCTGGAAGAGATCACCCGGGAAGGAACCACGACCAGTGTATTTTTTTTCGCTTTGAAACTGAATATACCGGTCTTTACATTTCCTTCGCCTTCTCTGATCAGGCCTATACGATGATAGGACCATCGGTTGGGTGGTTCATTTCTCCTTGAATTACGCAACACGTCCTCGAACCGGTGAATCTGAACGTTAAATTTATGGAGATAGTTTTTGTCCAGATCTACCACTCCTTCCTCCGCATTTCGCCGTAATACCTTCTTGAATTCACTGATTCTGTATTGATCATCCGGCATGATGATTCTTATTTACACCTATAAGTTAACTTTTTTTTGCCGGATGTTAATCACTCACTTATCAGGATAACTTTTAAAGCCCTTTCTTTGGCGGCATGCTCAAATACGTCATACGCCTTTATAATATCCTTTATTGGAAAACGATGCGTAATCAATTTTTTAGAATCCAGTTTCTTTGACTGAATGGTTTTAAGCAACATAGGTGTGGTAACTGTATCCACCAGGCGGGTTGTAATGGTAATGTTCTGTGACCATAACTTTTCAAGATGAAGCTCCACGCTTTTACCATGTACTCCAACGTTGGCTATGACTCCCCCCGGTGCAACCACTGACTGACACAAGTCGAAGGTCGCCGGTATGCCGACTGCTTCGATGGCTGTGTCCACACCGATACCACCCGTTAGTTCCTTCACTCTTTCAACGGCATTTTCCCTGCTGTTATTAATCGTATGCGTGGCACCAAATTTTTTTGCCGTTTCAAGCCTGTTATCATCCGGATCTATCATGATAATTTCTGCCGGAGAATAAAACTGTGCTGTTAACAGGGCTGCCAATCCGATTGGACCGGATCCGACGATGGCTACGGTATTTCCCGGTTGTACTTTACCATTCAGTACGCCACATTCAAAACCGGTTGGCAAAATATCGCTCAGCATCACCAGTGCTTCCTCATCACTGCCTGCAGGGATATGATATAAACTGTTATCCGCAAATGGTATCCGCACATATTCAGCCTGTGTTCCGTCAATCAAATGTCCCAGGATCCAACCGCCGTTTACGCAATGTGAATACATACTTCGTTTGCAATAAACGCACTTACCGCAGGATGTGATGCAGGAAATAATTACGTGGTCCCCTTTTTTAAACCCGGTAACAGCATTTCCGATCTCTTCGATGACTCCCACTCCCTCATGTCCCAGTATCCTTCCGTCAGTAACTTCCGGCACATCTCCTTTCAGGATATGCAAATCTGTTCCGCAAATAGTCGTATTAATTATTTTTACAATTACATCCGTGGATTCCCTGATGGTCGGTTTTGCTTTATCTTCCCACGATTTCTTTCCCGGTCCATGATACACCAGGGCTTTCATTGTTTTAATTAATATATTTTCTTTTGGGGATCCTTCAATAAGCGACTCCGGTTTAGTTTTTCCTGCTAATGTTGCAATATTATCCATATAGAAGATTTAATAAGGTTGAAGTTTACAAAGATTGCATACAAAGTTGGTTGAACTAGCCCGGTTAAGTATTACATATTTTCATTGTTTTGTTACATCATTCACAGATTATATTTTAGATTTATCAATGATTTCTGTCGTAAGAGCAAAAGAAAATGATTTCCGATTGCTTGCCGAGATCGGCAGGAGAACGTTTTTAGCTTCTCACGGTCACAGTGCTTCAATTGAAATTATCAATCGTTACCTAGAAAATAAATTTAATGATGATGCCTGCCAGGAGGAACTGAAGGATTTAAAAAATATCTACCATATTATATATTACAAACAAATTCCGGCAGGGTATTCCAAGATTATTTTCGATGCGCCTGATGAAAATATCGACGTAAAAAATGTGACGAAATTAGAACGCCTTTATCTGCTACAGGAATTTTATAGCCTGAAGCTCGGATGGGAGCTTTTAAAATTTAATATTGAATTGAGCAAAACACAGGACCAGGTGGGTATGTGGTTATTTGTTTGGAAGGAAAATCACAAGGCGGTTCATTTTTATTCAAAGGCGGGATTTGCTGTTATCGGGAGTTACGACTTCAAGCTCACGGAAAATCATTCTAACCCCAACCACCAAATGTTGTTAAGGTATTGACGCCTGTAGTAAAACCTGGTAACTATTTACTCATCTGCCATGTTCGAACTTTCCAGATAGGTTTTTGGTATGACGGGCTTAAGACGAAATCACGTAAATTCGGATCGTTTTCCCACGATTGACTAAACCAACAACAGGTGAAAATGAAAATCCGGGTAACTATTGCCCGCTGTCTGCTGGGGTTTATTTATCTGGTATTCGGTCTCGATTATTTTTTTCACTTCATACCATATCAGCCCCTGCATACCGGCAAACCGGGAGCACTTGTTGCCGGACTCAAAGGCACGGGCTATATCTACCCCATGATGAAGACGATTCAGATCCTGGGTGGTTTGTCCTTACTTTTTGATCGATATGCGCCATTCTCGGCGGTTGTTCTTTTCCCGATCAGCCTGAACGTATTGTTGTTTCATACCATCCTGGTGCCGTCGGGTTGGTTGATGGGCGTCACTCTGATAGTTCCGAATGTCTTTTTGGGATATGCCTACAGAAAATATTACCGTGGCCTGTTTACGGCTAAACCAGAATCATAAAAGGAGCCCAAATTCAATCGTGCCTGAAGGTTGTCCACTAAGATTTCCAGCGCAAATATTTATTTCCTTTTCCCTTTGGAGGCGGATTTCTTTGCGACCTTTTTGCCTTTTCTTGCGACTTTGGAAGCTGCCTTCTTCGGAGCAGATTTTTTTGCGGCTTTCTTAGGCGCGGCTTTTCTTACTGCCTTTTTAACTACTTTTTTAACCAGTTTTTTGGGCGCCGCCTTCTTCTTCGCGAGCTTCTTCTTTATCGCTTTCCTGACGACTTTATATTCCTTTACAACGGTCTGTGTAACCGCATCTTTGGCATCTGCCAGATGAGAACCGATGCTGCTGAGGATTTCGCCGGCTTTTTCCACTATACTACTGCCTTCCTGTGGAACGGGTGTTGCTTTGGGTGATTTTTTTTCCATATTTAAATTTACAAATCATATTTCTCAAAAGAGTTATTTTTCTTTAATACCTTAAAATAAATACAGTCGGTATGAAAACCAGATTAATGGCTCTCGTGCTATTATGCCAGTGTACCAGTTTTAATCCCGGCGTAATTACCTGGACGGCCATCGGTGATTCCATTACCTATTTAAATGATCATCATGACGAAACCGGCAACAGGATAACCAACGGATATATGGCTATGGTAGCCGCAAAACATCCAAATATCAAATACATTAACCAGGGTCACAATGGGTGGACCACGGAGGGAATAGCCCGGGAAATTGAAAATCTCGGGTTGACAAAAACCAATGTCTATTCAGTTTTTCTGGGCACCAATGATTGGTGGTCGGGTTTGCCTTTGGGTTCGATGGATGACTATGTATACGATACCGGATTTAACACGACCTACGGGGCTTACCGTATCATCATCAAGAAGATCAGGAGTCTCAACGCCCATGCCAAAATTATTTTGATCACGCCCATGCAGCGAACCGATTTTGTATATATAGCCGACGCCCATAATAACGCATACGGTTGTTATAAACCCAAAAACGGACAGGAACTTTCGCAGTTTGCTGATGCAGTGAAGGAGATAGGCAGGTATGAACATTTTCCGGTCATCGACCTTTACTTCGAAAGCGACATAACGGTAAAAAATGCTGTGAAATTTAAGAGGCTGAAGGATTCGGCTACCGGCGTTTATCATAATATTGAATATCCATCCTACGTAGGAATCCCTTTTCATCCCGGAAAGGACGAATATCCCTACCCCATTGATGCGATCGGTTATACTTACGACGGATTGCACCCATCTGATAAAGGCAACCAGGTTATTGCCGATATGATTATCAAT
The DNA here is from genome assembly GCA_013286315.1 of Bacteroidota bacterium. GTDB lineage: Bacteria > Bacteroidota > Bacteroidia > Chitinophagales > Chitinophagaceae > Puia. The sequence continues at coordinate 8,880 of JABDFX010000069.1, forward strand.
GAATTTAAAAAGGCCGGATACTTTTCTGTGGATACGCTTTCAAAATAGTCCGACAAAACCAGGGCAACGATACACTCATTCAGGTCGGCCGAAATTTATTACTGGCCAGCGGATGAATTTGAGTCATATAATTCGGAAATCCTTGTCAATTTTTCTTTTAATAATTTCAACTCGTGATATATTTTTTTTGTTTCCTTTAGTTCAAGATTCCTTGAAAGAGCCTGGTCTAAAATCCGTTCCTGATTAAGAACCTGAAGATTCAGTGCAGTAATTTCCGCCAGTAGATCATTGGATTGCATAACTGACAAATTTTAAATTGAAAAAACTTATCAGTCTTAAAGATGAGGGAGAAACAAAATTAGAGTCCTTAGTACTGCAATTTTTATTTGCGGCTCAAAACAAGGTTGAGGCTATAAGATGGGATGTAAGGTAGTCTTTATTTTTCGAAGTCCGGATTGGGGGTTCTGCCTGATGAGAAGAGTACGTGGAACGAATGAAAAAGGTAATGTTCTTTTAAAAGGTACTGTTATATTATTAAGGTAGTGCCCGGATTTCATTAAATTACATTCAGGTCTTTCATTTATACAAAGCTTCATACCCGCTGGGTAAAATATGATGAAGCGTCTATGTTTATACATCGCCATCTCAATGCCTTTGCTGCTTACCGCGCAAACGGTTATCTCGATAAAGATTGATGGAGCCATTAATCCTGTTGTAGCAACATTTATTCATCGAAGTATACAGATAGCCTCCGATGATAACGCAGCCTGTTTGCTGATCCATCTCAACACACCCGGTGGTCTGCTGAAATCGACCCGTACAATCGTAGGCGACATTCTTGAATCTCCCGTACCAGTCATCGTGTATGTTTCACCTGCCGGAGCGCATGCAGGATCAGCCGGTGTATTCATTACCCTGGCAGCGGATATAGCTGCCATGACTCCCGGCACAAATATCGGTGCAGCACATCCCATTACCATGCAGGGAGCACCCGATTCGATCATGAACAGTAAATCCACCAATGATGCAGCTGCATTTATCCGGACGATAGCTGAATATAGAAACCGCAACCTGCAGTGGGCCGAGGACGCCGTGCGGCAAAGTGTTGCCATCACAGCAAATGAAGCACTCCAGAAAAACATTATTGATCTGATTTCATCAAATGACCGTGAATTGCTTAATCAGATTGACGGCAAACAGATTAAACGTGATTCCAGCGGTTTCGTTTTACATACGCGCGGTGCTACTATTCAGGTAATAGAAATGGGGTTTACGGAAAAACTACTGAATATCATCAGTGATCCTGATATAGCTTATATCCTTTTGATGCTGGGATTATTGGGTCTGCTCTTTGAATTATTCAACCCGGGAATCATCTTTCCGGGTATTATCGGTTTTATTTCCCTGGTACTTGCCTTTTATGCGCTAAATACTTTACCGGTAAACTATGCCGGACTTGCTTTAATTGTATTTGGGGTCGTCCTGTTGTTGCTTGAGATCAAAGTAGTGAGTCATGGAATGCTGGCCATCGGAGGCATTGTGGCACTACTGACAGGGTCGCTGATGCTGATCCGGCCCGGTTCCGGTTTGGAGGTTATGAGAATATCCCGCGCCCTGATTATTTCTACTGTCGCGATCACTTCCGCATTTTTCCTTTTTGTGATCGGTATGGGAATAAAAGCGCAGCGCAGGAAACCGGTGACGGGCATTAAAGCTTTGGTGGGTGAAACCGCATTCGCATTGGATGAGCTCAATCCTTCGGGAAGAGTCAGGATACATGGAGAGATCTGGAATGCCGTTGCTATTTCCGGAATGATCAATGCCGGAGAGATGGTGCGCGTGACGGAGGTTAAAAACCTGACCCTTTACGTTGAACATATAAATGTCTAATTATAAAAAATGAATCCATGCAAACAATTCCTGTATTTACTATGGTTGTCATTCTTTTCGCCCTCTTTATTCTTGCCAATTCCATCCGTGTCCTCCGTGAATATGAACGTGGCGTCATTTTCAGATTGGGGCGGCTGTTGGCCGGTGGGGAGAAAGGTCCCGGCCTGATTTTTTTGATTCCCATCGTGGACAAGATGGTGAAGGTAAGTTTGCGGACTGTGGTGATGGATGTACCTCCTCAGGATGTTATTACACAGGACAATGTTTCAATCAAAGTGAATGCTGTGATTTATTTTCGCGTACTGGAACCACATAAGGCCATCGTGGAAGTAGAGAACTTCCTGGTAGCCACGTCGCAATTTTCACAAACTACCTTACGAAGTGTATTGGGACAGTCCGAGCTGGATGACCTGTTATCCCAAAGGGAAAAAATCAACCTTCGTTTGCAACAGATTATCGATTCTCATACGGAACCCTGGGGGATCAAAGTGTCCAATGTAGAAGTAAAACAGATTGATCTGCCGCAGGAAATGCAAAGGGCAATGGCCAAACAGGCAGAAGCCGAAAGAGAGAGGCGTTCAAAAGTAATTGCGGCCGAAGGAGAATTCCAGGCTGCACAACGTTTGTCCGATGCAGCAAAAGTGCTGGCTGAACAACCCAGTGCGATTACGCTGCGTTACCTGCAAACACTCAGGGAGATCGCCACGGAGAATAATTCAACAACTATTTTCCCGGTGCCGATAGACCTGTTGAAGCCGTTCCTGCATATCGAGGAACAAAAGAAAATACCATCGTAAATTAAATTCTGAATATCTCCGGCGAAGAGTTTAAATACGGAGTAAGATTCGGTTTTATTTTTTCAATACAGCATATTTAGTGATCAATGTGCCCTGATCATTTACTTTCTCATATTGAATGAGACGTGTGTCAATATCCAGTTTGGCGTCTATCGCAAAATTCGCCCCCATTCCAAATATCTTTGGCTCAATGGTTAACCACAATTCATCAATTAATTGTTCCCGTAAAAATGAAGTAGCAATATGCGGCCCGCCTACCACCAGCATTTGCGGATAACCTTTCTTCATAAACCGGGAATATAATTCAACCGGTGTTTCACTTGTAAATTCAATTTGTCCGGCAACCACTGCACTTTTATACTTTTTGGGATCACTCGTCATGATAATAATCTGATGATCAGGTGATGGATTAAATGTATCATCATTGTACGTGGTGCTCCCCATTACAATAAGTTTTGAATCATTCCATACCTTCTTATAATAATCCTGATCCTGATGTGAAGACCACAACCGGACATTCGGCTCACCCCATTTTGTTACTTTACCATCCAGTGAGGACACAAATATGAGTATGGTTTTCATTATTTAAGATTTATTTTTCATCAACTCTTTTACATGATCCGAAAGTCTTAAAGTGAGTGCTACCAGGGTGAGTGTTGGATTGGGAGCACCCGCTGTTGTGAAACAGGAGGAACCTGCCATATATAAATTCGAAATCCCATGCACCTTACAATTTGCATCCACCACTCCCTGTTTGGGATCATCACTCATCCGGGTTGTTCCCATATGATGCCATCCGCCTCCGGTAAACCCTGGCCAGGAATGATCGTTCTTGTCTGCCAGATAATCCATTAATTTGATCCGGCCCGCCCGGGCACGGCCAACTTCCTCGCCCAGCAACTCATAGATTTTGCGGATACTTCTTTTTTCAAAATCTGTAAGTTCCCAATGCAACGAAGCGTGGGGAACCCCCAATCCGTCTTTTTCTGTATCCAGGGTAACCCGGGAAGAAGGGTTGGGTGCCTGTTCTATCCGGGTGAAACACTGATAGCTATTGCTGCCCCAAGCCGGAATATGTGCATCCTTGCCGGCTGCACTGTATGATCCAAAAAAACGATTTCCGCTTTTTCTTGGATCTTCCTGGTTCCATCTTTCAATAGCCGGCTTTATTTTTTTTGCGATATCCAGCGGGGTTAGAGAAACAGTACCATTTAATATCTCAAACTCTTCCTGTTTTTTTGAATGGATGGCTAATTCAGCCCTGGCTTTCGTGACTCCAAAATTGAAGGCATATAATTTTAACGGAGAAGGTTTAAAAAGCCATAGCTCGGCGCATTTAATTTCCAGGTGTTCCATGAAATAACGACCCACCAGGTCATTGTTATTGCCCAGACCTTTCGATGCCTGTTGATTGGAAGCCAGTAATAATCTGGCATTCTGAATAGCGCAACAGGCAAGAATAAATTTTTTAGCCCTTACCCTGTGTTGTTTGCCTTCATAATTTTTTACGATCAGTTCCCTGACTGATGAACCGCTTTCATTGGTTTTAATATCAACCACATTGGCATATGTATACAGATGAATATTACGTGACTCAACAATATTTTTCCTGTATTTCTCTCCAAATCTCGTGGGCGGACTGAATTGCCACATCTTATTCCAAATGACCGAATCGTTTTTAACCAATGGCAGCATCGCAGGATCGTCTTTCTGCCAATAGGCCATATCATAGCTGTACGGTCCCAGTTCTAATTTTTTTTGAGCCCTCTCGTAGTAAGGATCCATATCTGCTTTGTTAATGGGCCAGCCACTATGAGCCACCCAGTTTCTTTTTGCAAAATCGATCGGATCCATCGGAGAACAAAAGCCCGCCCAATGACCTGTTGTACCTCCGAAATAATGCAGCCGGCTTGACATCAGCGGGAAGTAAGGCTGGCCGGTGGTTTTGCCGGCATATAATTCCTGGACTTTTGAATCGTATTCAAATCCCCCACCCTCCAGTAAAATCACTTTGTATTTTGTATTATCCCAATCGAGGGCCATACTAATCCCTGCGGCACCTGCGCCCACAATACAGATATCGCCTTCAATCAGTGTATTATTTTCCAACCGTCTTCCGTCTGCATGCATGCGATGCGTGTTATGGATTGTTTATAAAAAGGAGAGCACACTGACGGGCTTCTGTTACTGAAAGAATCCATCCCTTTACGATGACTATATTGCCCGCTTCAAAATCCTGATCTATTTTCTTATTCAGCAGGGTTTGAATAAATGACTGATCTGACGCGGACGAAACCTGGTTTCCGGCAGAATCTGTCAGCAATAAAGCCGAGAGTTTATCTGCATCCGTTTCAGATGCTGTTTGTCCGCGATAAGCCATTCCGATTTCCTTCAATGTCTTCAAATCACAGATTTGCGCTAAGGCTTCCGGTTTGCCCAATATATCATATGAAACCGGATGCCGCTGGCTGCAGCTTATTCCGGTAACCAAAATGACTGTGCCACTCATCGCGGTGAGCTGTAGGAATTGTCGCCTCTGCATTATAATACTAAATTAACGGCTATATGATAATAAAGACATCCGGTTAACAAATAGTTTAGCGATTCCTATTTGTCAACCGGATGTCCATTCAAAATGCGCTTCTGCTATTGACCCTGCTGAACTTCCGTTACAGACTTAGGTATTAATCCGTGAGCTTCCTTATGAGTCATAATAAGTGCACTGGAATCCGGAGCCTGTGCCAGACAGAAAACCATTCCCGCTTTCTCATCAACCCAATAATTTAAAAAGTTCACGCCATATTTTCCCTGCACTGCCAGATCTTTTTGATGTGCAGCAGCCACATCACTTGCTTTCACATTTCCCGGGCCAAGTTCATGCAGGTCGAGGTATAAATTTTCCACTCCTTTGGCTGCTGCTTCTTGTCCTCCTGTAACGGGATAGATTTGGTCTGGCAACAACCCGTGCGCTTTAGCGTGTGTGTGAATAATGGATGCCGTATCATATGCTGAAGCCAGGCAATAGACCGTTCCATTTGCAGTATCCACCCAAAATTTGATAAACTCCACGCCATATTTTCCTTCTGTCGCGAGGTCTTTGGCATGGGCTTTTGCAACGTCGTCGTACGTTACTTTCCCGGGACCGAGATGATGAACATCAAGGAAAAGTTGCTTGCCCGCATGACTATCAGCCGGTACATTCTGCCCTTTTACTGAAGTCAAACCGCTGCCTGATTGTTGAGCTTTTAACGGGCTGCTCATAACCCATACTGTATAAAACAGTATTATCGAAAATAAATGTTTCATCGAAAAGATTTTTTTGCAGGTTAAAAATATTTCGACAAAACTATAGACTGTAATTTCCCGGGGCTGTAACTTTTAGTTCAGATACTTGTAATTTTTCGACAGGTCACCTCTTTATCGCTCAAATCGCTACTTTTTAAATGGAATATTATTCATAAATACAAACTGTAATTGAAGTTTGTTCCCATTTTCAAATATCTGATACATCAGACCCGTTTCGAGTCTCAAATAATTACTGATGGCATAACCAACCGCGCCATAAATCCTGTCCTGGTCAAATACCGGCTCATTTGTTCGCAGGAATATTTCATTATAAGCAGAAAAATAAAACACATCCTTTTGTATTACTTTCTGATTAATCGGAATATTCAGTGACAGAAAATACCTGAAACGCATCCTGAAATCCGATTCGATGAAACGCTCCTCTATTCTATAACGATGTTGAATGAATACACGACCAAAGTTTTGCCTCGTGATAAACTGCTCATACAATCTGTTTTCCGTCCGGCTGGTCTTCTTATCAGTGCCGGGAATATATGGTTCGGAATAAACAAATGCATAACCCAAAAGAACATTATTATTATTTTCTGTCAGATTGTATCCGATTCCGGTCCGAAATACCAATTGCTCCAGGTCACCGATAAAGTTGAAATTTCGATATTGCATTTCGTTCCACCAGTTCCAACTTTTATTTATTTGCTGATTTCCGAAATAGATCAACCAGTTGCCTACGTCGCTTTTCTGAGCATATAATTTGGTCTGCCTCATCGACAAAACCATGAACAATATGAAGAAAAAATAATTTCCGGGCCTATAAATCTTTTTAAATGATCTGACCATAACCACAGGAAAGATTCGTTCAGTGTGCTGTAATTCTTTACACAATATACAGCCCCTATCATTAAAAAGGTTCGTCTTCACCCTATAAGATAAAGACGAACCCGTTTAAATGTTAATCAGGATTTTTATGGTCGCTCATTTTTCCCAATGAAGTGCGCTCACATTCTTACCCACTTTGTTACCCTGGTCCAGGCCAGTGAAATCGGAACTCCGGAGATGTATTCCCCCATAGATTCGTGACAGGCCCACTTCATTTGCATAGTCGGAAAATTTATTGAATGACCGGGGGGTGAATCCCAGATTATTGATACTATAATCCGTAAATGTAGTGTTGTCGCCAAAAATATCAGCGAGTATTCTGGCGGCGGCGCCTGTTTGCACGGAATGCGCTGATGTATAATCAGGGAATGGAGGTGTTGGGATAAGCGGTGACCAGGCAGGATTAAAATTGGCGCGGATAAAAGTAACCGGACGTTCCTGGTTATATGTATACT
>JABDFX010000070.1 GCA_013286315.1 Bacteroidota bacterium
GAATTCTGGTGGCTTTCCTGACCAACTTCCTTTTTCAGCAAATCGGCGCGGGCTCCTGGCGGTGGATGGTGGGCATCATGGTTGTGCCGGCCGGCCTGTTTGCGATATTACTCCGTATTATACCCGAAAGTCCGCGCTGGCTGATTCTGAATAACCGCGATGAAGAAGCAGCGGCGATTTTCGCCCGTACAGGGGAACCGGATGCCAGATCCGTGATCAATGAAGAGCATGAATTGCTTACAGGAGTAAAAAAAGTTGTAGCGCACGCCCCGGAAGAGAATTTGTTCAGCAGGAAATTCCGTAAGCCCATTCTGTATGCCGTATTGCTCGCTATGTTTAACCAACTTTCCGGTATCAATGCCATTTTATATTATGCCCCGCGTATTTTTGAAATGGCCGGATTCAGTCAGAAGGCATCTTTTCTGCAACCGGTCTATATAGGTCTCGCCAATCTGATTTTCACGTTTATTGGCATGTCGATTATTGATAAGGTTGGAAGAAAAACATTGTTGATTGTGGGCGCTATCGGTATGTTTATTTCTCTTGCCTTAACGGCTTCTGCTTTTCATAATATGGGTTCAGGAAATCATTTTGTGATTTTATATCTCGTTTGTTTTATTGCTTTTTTTGCTATGTCGCAGGGAGCTGTGATCTGGGTTTTTATTTCAGAAATATTTCCCAACTCCGTCCGCTCGCAGGGAAGTTCGCTCGGCAGTTTCACACACTGGATCATGGCCGCAATCATTGCATGGACCTTCCCGATTTTTGTGAACGGGAGCGTCAACGGCGGGTTTTATTCATTTATTTTCTTTAGTGTCATGGTGCTGATCTCCATGCTCTTTATCTGGCGCGTGATGCCGGAAACCAAGGGACGAACTTTGGAACAAATACAGAAAGATCTTGGGATAGTATGAAAGTATGGAAGAATGGAAGTATGGAAGTGCAAAGCCACTGAGATATTGTATAAAACTTACACATCACTCTAAGTCTAATAAACTTTACTTCCATACTTCCATTCTTCCATACTTCCATACTTGTGAAGAGTTTTCGTAAATTCGCCGGGCCTTGGGCCTTACGCCTTAAGCCTTAAGCTTGATGAATGTCCATTGAAGTAAAAGATCTCACCCGTGTTTATGGCGAGCAAAAAGCAATTGACCAGATTTCATTTTCTGTAAGCCGTGGCGAAATTGTGGGTTTCCTCGGGCCGAATGGCGCCGGTAAATCCACTACCATGAAGATTCTCACCGGTTGTCTGAAGCCCAGTCAGGGACAGGCTTTTCTGAATGGGATCGATGTACAGGTTCATCCGATACAGACAAAAAAAATCACGGGCTACCTGCCCGAATCCAATCCACTCTACACAGATATGTATATCCGCGAATACCTTTCTTTTATTTCGGATATCCATAAACTTCCTTCGAAAAAAGAGAAAATCAATACAGCCATCGACCAGGTGGGCCTTCGGCCGGAAGCAGGAAAAAAGATTTCTCAACTTTCAAAAGGCTATAAACAACGTGTGGGGCTGGCCGCAGCCCTGATACACTCTCCCGAAGTACTTATTCTGGACGAACCCACCACAGGCCTCGATCCCAATCAGATCGTGGAGATCCGCGACGTGATAAAAAATTATGGCAAAAACAGAACGGTGCTTTTTTCTTCCCATATCCTGCAGGAAGTGGAAGCCATCTGTGACCGGGTGATCATCATCCATCAGGGTAAAATCATCGCCGACAAAAACCTGGTCGAACTGAGAAAGGATCAAAAGGGGAAATTCATAAAAGTTATTTTGAAAGAGGCAGTGACAGCCGACCTGTTCCAGGGGCTTGACCAGCTCAGGGGAATCAGCAAGGCGAGTGACTATGAATGGGAGCTGGAAGCCGCAGATCCTGAATTACTAAAAAAACAATTGCTCTCGCTGTCTTTGCAAAACAATTGGAACATTGTTTCTTTGCAATCGGAAAACCGGAGCCTGGAAGATATTTTCAGAGGACTTACAAAAACCACAACTCATGAGTAGTATTAAAAAAATCTTTGCAAGACAAATTTTGGACAGCCGGGGAAATCCTACGGTTGAAGTAGATATATATACGGAAGCAGGGTTCATGGGCAGGGCCGCGGTTCCGAGCGGAGCCAGTACCGGCATTCATGAAGCAGTTGAATTACGTGACGGTGACAAGAAAGTATACCAGGGGAAAGGCGTATTGAAAGCGGTTGAAAATGTAAATACGACCATCGCTTCCAAACTGAAAGGCTTTGATGTGTCTGATCAGCCCGGACTGGATGCTGTGATTATCGCTGCAGACGGAACGCCGAATAAATCAAAACTCGGGGCCAATGGTATGCTGGCAGTAAGTCTTGCTGCAGCCAAAGCTGCCGCAAAGGAAGCGGGACTTCCCTTGTTTCGCTATGTAGGTGGAACCAACGCCGTAACGCTTCCCATGCCGATGATGAATATCCTGAACGGGGGAGCCCATGCAGATAATAAAATCGATTTCCAGGAATTCATGGTCATGCCCGTGGGTGCTTCATCGTTTAGTGAAGGACTGCGCTGGGGCGTGGATATATTTCACACCCTCAAAGGAGTGTTGAAGAAAAAAGGATTCAGCACCAATGTAGGGGATGAAGGTGGTTTTGCACCGAATATCCAGAGCAATGAAGAAGCCATTGAAACAGTGCTTGAAGCCATTTCAGCAGCAGGGTATAAGACCGGTTCACAGATTGCCATTGCAATGGATGCTGCCAACAGCGAGCTCTGGGACGGGAAAAAGAAAAAGTATATTTTTCATAAGAGCAGCAAAAAAGAGCTCAGCAGCGACGAGCTCGTGAAATTCTGGGCTTCCTGGGTAAAAAAATATCCGATCATTTCGATAGAAGATGGTATGGCAGAAGATGATTGGGCGGGATGGAAAAATCTCACCGATACCCTGGGATCCAAGGTGCAACTGGTGGGTGACGATTTATTTGTAACAAATGTGGAGAGGCTGCAAAGAGGAATCAACGATCATACGGCCAATGCACTGCTCGTAAAAGTGAATCAGATAGGAACCCTCACAGAAACCATCAATGCTGTAACACTTGCCCAACATAATAGTTACAATACGATCATGAGTCACCGCAGTGGGGAAACAGAAGATACAACCATTGCGGATCTTGCCGTAGCGCTGAACTGCGGACAAATAAAAACCGGTTCGGCCAGTCGTACTGATCGCATCGCAAAATACAACCAGTTAATACGGATTGAAGAAATGCTGGGAAAGAATGCTATTTATCCAAAGGGAAAAATTACTTTTGGAAAATAAACCGGAGCAGAAAAGTATGGGAGTATAAGAGTATAGGAGTATAAGAGTGGAAAACTGCCAACTGCCAACCGTCAACCGCCAACCGTCAACCGTCAACCGCCAACCGTCAACCGCCAACTTTCAACCGCGAACCAATGAAATACTACTTCGACAAAATTCCTTCCTGGTTAAAAAATAAATATGTGCTGACGGCCCTTTGCTTTGGCATTTGGATATTGTTTATTGATGACCGTGATTTTGTCACAACTCATTTCAGGCATCTGAAGGAATTACATAAGCTGGAAGCCAGGAAAGTTTATTTCGAGGATCAGATACTGACAGTTCGCAAAGAACTGGATCAGCTCAAATCCAACCCCGGTACCCTGGAGAAATATGCCCGCGAAAAATATCTGATGAAGCGCGATAATGAAGATCTTTTCGTAATAAAGTAAAAAGCCTAAAGCCTAAGGCCCAAAGCCTAAAACTGGTATCGTTTATCGATCCACGATCCACGATCTACGATCCACGATCCACGGTCATCGGTCATCGGTCATCGAAAAAGCAACCGCCAACCGTCAACCGCCAACCGCCAACCGTCAACCGCCAACCGTCAACCGTCAACCGTCAACCGTCAACCGCCAACCGCCAACCGCCAACCGTCAACCGTCAACCGTCAACCGTCAACCGCCAACCGCCAACCGCCAACCCTGAAACTAACGCGAACGGATAATCGAAAAGTTGTATCTTTAGTTTATAGACCTTATCTGCCCGAATCGTCCCCCCCAAAACAAAAGTTATAAGAATTAATGCCTGGAACGCTTTGAGGCATAGACTTTGAGTAAAAGACTCTGTTCCAAAGACTTTATAAGTGCTCTGTCTGGCTATCTCAGACAGGTAAATGAAGCCCAAAAGCATTAGGCTTTGCGGGCCTGACCGCACTCAGACTGGTTTTCGGTATAAAGCTAAAACCGCGTTAAGCGTTTGGTAATGAAGATTAAAAAGATTAAAACTTTCGATAAAGAACGCAATAACGCAAACTGTATGACGTTTTTACTATCGGACGGATTATATTTTACTGCTTTCTGATTATTGGACATTCAAATGGTTTCGCCTATGCCACTCTTTACACCGGAGGATCTTTTACGGTATTTGTACAAAGAGTCTTCCCCCGAATTAACAGCAGCTATCCAGGTTGCCCTGAATGAGAACTGGACGCTTCGGGAACAAATGGAAGACATACAAGCTTCTGTTAATCAACTAGATATAGAAAGAGAAGTGATCGCTCCGCGAATGGAGGTTGTTCAACGTGTTCTTCAATATGCACGTGATACAGCCGTCGAAGCAGCTTCCAAGGGTTGATTTCCTCCCCCTGATTTAGCTTAATTTCGGTCCTTTCAAGCAAATGACCCGGAAACAAAGATTCGATTTTGTCATAGCCTGGTTCAGCGAACACGCCCCTGAGGCTGAAACCGAACTAATTTTCGACAATCCCTATCAGCTGCTGGTATCCGTGATTTTGTCTGCCCAGTGCACTGACAAACGGGTCAATATGACCACTCCCGCGTTTTTTGCTCATTTTCCCGGCCCCGGTTCCCTGGCAAAAGCCCATTTTGATGAGGTCTTCCCCTTCATCAGAAGTATTTCATATCCCAATAACAAAACTAAACACCTGATCGGCATGGCCAATATGCTGGTAAAGGATTTTAAGGGTGAAGTGCCCCTGACCGTCGAAGAACTCATGAAACTGCCGGGTGTTGGAAGAAAAACGGCCAATGTGATTACTTCAGTAATAGATCAGCAGCCCAATATGGCCGTCGACACCCATGTTTTCCGCGTTGCAGCACGCATTGGTTTAACCATTGGAGCCAAAACACCACTCGCTGCAGAAAAACAACTGATTCAATATTTTCCGAGAGAACTGATACATAAAGCTCATCACTGGCTCATCCTTCATGGCCGTTATATTTGCGTTGCACGAAAACCGAAATGCGAAATATGCGGTGTGCGTCCTTGTTGTAAATACTTTCAACGCCTAACGCCCAAAGCCTAAAGCCTAAAACCAGATCAAGCTTAAAGCCCAAAGCCTAAAGCCTAAAACCAGATCAAGCTTAAAGCCCAAAGCCTAAAGCCTAAAACCAGATCACGCTTAAAGCCCAAAGCCTAAAATCAGTACAAGCCCAAAGCCTAAAGCATTTTACTATTTCTACTTACCTTAAATTTTAATGACTAAAAAACGTAAAAAAAGTTTTAGGCTTTAGGCTTTGGGCTTTAAGCTTACCAAGTGGACTACAGAAATCAATATCGCAGTTTCATAAACAGTTATTACCTCAGCGAAGGTCTGCGCATAACTTTTGGTCTCACGCTGCCCACGATTATCGGTACATATTTGCACCAGGAGAATATCGGCATCACCATGTCACTCGGTGCGGTATGCGTAACGATCGTTGACAATGCCGGTCCGGTACTGCATCGGAAAAATGCCATGCTGGTATGTAACCTGGTCATCTTCATCGCTTCTTTGCTAACAGGTTTCGTCGTGGGTTCCGCATTTGCGACGGTTATACTCATCGCTGTTTTTTGTTTTATATTTTCTATGATCGGCGTATATGGCGCAAGGGCAGGATCCATCGGCCTCGCCGGATTGTTTGTAATGGTATTGAATTTTACGCAGCGGACCGGAACTGAAGCCATCATATTGAACGCTTTATATATTCTCTGCGGCGGAATCTGGTATATGCTGCTGAGCCTTTCGTTATATAGTTTTCGACCGTATAAAGTGACACAGCAGGCCCTGGGTGATCTGATCGAGACCATAGGCACATACATGTTTTTAAGAACGGCTCTTTATGAAAAAAATCCTGATTACGACAGGATCTATATCAATCTGCTGGAAAAGCAGGCGGAGATAAATGATAAACAAAACCTGGTAAGGGAACTGCTTTATAAAAGTCGCGATATCGTAAAAGAATCAACCAATACCGGTCGTATCACCCTGCTGATATTTATTGAAATCAATGATCTTTTTGAACGGATCATGAGCCTGCAGTTGCATCATAGGGTCTTTCATCAATACTTCGATAGTTCAGATATCCTCCAGGTTTTCAAAAATTTCCTTTTACTCATCTCGGAACAACTGAATGAAACCGGCATCTCACTGAAAAGCGGGAAATCATATCCGGTGAACCGCCTGCTGGAAAATGAACTGGCTAACCTCAGGAAAGAGTTTGAAGATTTCAGGGGTAAAGAGATCACAGCGGAAAATGTAGAAGGTTTTATTGAACTACGCGCATTGATGAATGCCTGCGACGATTTTGTTTTGAGGATACTAACCATACAGCAATATACTTCCTACGACATCAAGGATATTAAGAAAGACAGCCGGGTACAGAATTATGATCAGTTTGTAAGCCATCAGGATTTTGATGCGAAAGTTTTACTGGACAATTTAAATTGGAAGTCCAATACATTCCGGCATGCCCTGCGGGTAGCAGCAGCCACAACAACCGGATTTCTTATTTCAGAATTTTTCCCCTTCGGACATGGATATTGGATCATGCTGACCATCATCGTCATTTTGAAACCGGCTTATAGCATTACAAAAAGCCGCAATCGTGACCGTTTACTGGGAACCCTTGCCGGTGCAGCCATTGGCGTGCTGATCCTGATGATCGTAAAAGACAAACATTTGATGATCGGGTTCATGATCGCACTGATGGTGCTCGCTTACAGTTTTATGCGTACCCGGTATTTGTTATTCGTTACCCTGATGACGCCTTATATTCTGATCCTGTTGTACATTCTAAATCCCCTGAACTTTAAAAATCTGATCCTTGATCGCGTAATCGATACGGCCATCGGCTCTGCTATTGCCTTGTTGGCGAACCTGTTGTTTTCTCCGGAATGGACCTACAGGCAATTCGCTGAATATTTGCAACAGATGCTGGAGGCCAACAAAAACTATTTCATCGATGTAACCTCTTTTTTTACGGGTAGCCCTGTTTCTGTGAACCAATATAAATTGTCCCGCAAGAATGATTATGTGGCATTGGCAAATATTTCAGATGCGCTTAACCGGATGATGTCTGAGCCAAAGAGTAAACAAAAACATGTAGCAGAATATCAGGAGCTCGTTGTATTAAATTATATGATGGCAACCCATATTGCAACCCTGGCCGCCATTTTTCTTGGTAAAACAAAACCCAAGACGGACCCGGAATACCTGCCGGTTGTGCAGGCGGTCGTTGCAAATCTGGACCAGGCAATGAAGGGATTAAAAACAGCTGGTGATCAGTTTCCTTTATCGTTGCCCTCCACCAGCCCGGCGAATGCATCTGTTGATTCAAAAAAATCAGACCTGGAAGGACGCCTTGCCGATCAAGGATTAGGAAAACTGAATCAGCGAATGACTGACATGGTTGAAATCCGGAAAAAAGAACTCGCAGATGGAATTACAGAAGGTCATCTGCGCAACAGCCTGACCGGAGTGAAGTTGATAAACGACCAGTTTAATTTCATCTGGAAAATATCAGAGGACCTACTTAAGAAGCTCAACGCGTAACGCGTAACGCCCAACGCGTAACGCCCAACGCATAGAGAATTTGACGGGATAATTAATTAACCTCTTTGCGTAAATAAATTGAATTTAATTGTAATGTCTGTAGCTAATAGCGTTCAGCGTTACGCGTTGAACGTTAAGCTTACGTGGTCGGAGTTTCAGCTTCTTCAAGCATATCCCGCATTTTCAGTATCAATTCAGAACGAGTAAATGGAATGCCCTGGATTTTATTATATCCGGCCGCATCAACAAAGTACTGATCGCGTATGATTTTGATCAGTTGCCCGTTATTGAGTTCGGGAATTAATACCTGCTCAAAATTGCTTATGATCTGTCCCAGGTTTTTCGGGAATGGCCTGATATAACGGAGATGTGCATGCGAAACTGGCAGTCCTTCTTTTTGTAATTCTGCTACGGCTGTTTTGATCGAACCATAAGTGGATCCCCAGCCGATGACCAGTAGTTTGCCTTTTTCCGGTCCGCTGTCCAGTTTTTGCGGTGGAATATAATCAGCAATCTTGTCTACTTTTTCCTGCCGGAGTTTGACCATCAGCTGATGGTTTTCCGGTTCATAATTAACATTACCCGTAATATGTTGTTTCTCGAGTCCGCCGATCCGGTGTTCAAGTCCGGCTGTGCCGGGGATCGCCCAGGGCCTGACCCCTTTTTCATCTCTCAGGTAAGGCTGCAACTTATCTTCGCCGTCGCCCAGCTCAGTTTTAAATTTAAATTCTATGGGACGCAGGTGTTCTGACTCCGGAAATTTCCATGGCTCTGATCCGTTGGCGATATATCCGTCACTAAGTAAAATCACCGGCGTCATATGTTGAATGGCAATCCGGACTGCCTCATAAGCCACGTCAAAACAATCACTCGGCATGGATGCAGAGATCACGGGAATCGGGCTTTCCCCGTTTCTCCCGTAATAGGCTTGTAGCAAATCGCTTTGTTCTGTTTTTGTCGGCAGACCCGTGGAAGGACCGCCTCTTTGAATATCGCAGATGAGCAGCGGTATTTCCAGCATCATGGCCAATCCCATGGCCTCGGATTTTAACGCCATACCCGGACCAGACGTTGCGGTAACACCCAGGCTTCCGCCATAGCTTGCACCTATCACCGCTGCGATAGCAGCAATTTCATCCTCCGCCTGAAATGTACGAACGCCAAATGCCTTGTGGCGACTGAGTTCATGTAAAATATCTGAAGCTGGTGTGATCGGATAGGAGCCGAGAAAAATTGGCAGACCACTTTTTTCGGAAGCAGCAATCAGTCCGTAGGCCAGTGCCTGGTTTCCCATGATGGACCGATAAGTACCCGGTTGCAGTTTGGCCTTCTCAACGGTATAAGTTGTTGTAGCTGTTTCAGTCGTGTCGCCGTAATTAAAACCGGCTTTTAATACGCGGATATTACTTTCAAGTATATCCGGTTTCTTGGCAAATTTCTCATTCAGAAACTTAATGGTACTGTCGAGCTTCCGGTTATACATCCAATATAAAAAACCGAGCACAAACATATTTTTCGCACGGTCCTTTTCTTTTGTACCCAGGGGAATATCTTTCAGTGTTTCCCTAGTAAGTTTGGTCACGTCAACACGGATCACATCAAAATTATCCAGACTATTATCATCCAGCGGATTAACTCCTTCGGGGTAATTCGCAAGCCGGAGGTTCTTCGAATCAAAGCCTTCTATGTTAACGATGATGCGCCCGCCTTTCTTCAGGCTTTTCAGATTTGTTTTTAATGCAGCAGCATTCATGGCCACCAGCACATCGCAATCATCACCTGGTGTAAATATATGATCGCTGGAAAAATGTAACTGGAAACCGCTCACGCCGGGAAGCGTGCCCAATGGCGCACGTATTTCTGCAGGAAAATCAGGAAAAGTAGCGAGATCAATGCCCATCAGGGCTGTATTGTTTGTAAACTGGCTGCCCGTAAGCTGCATTCCGTCCCCGGAATCTCCTGCAAATTTGATCACCACGCTTCTTAGTACCGTCTCTGTAGGGTTGGTCGACATAATTCCCAAAGTTAATCGTTTGGATGGAAAAATGAAGGCCAAAAGAAGCAATTTTAAGCTTTCACTAACCGGTAACAAGCCCTTTAAGCTTAACGCTTAACGCGTAACGCGTAACGCGTTCTGCCGTCAACCGTCAACCGTCAACGGTCAACGGTCAACGAAAAACCGCCAACCGCCAACCGCCAACCGCCAACGAAAAACCGCCAACCGCCAACCGCCAACCGCCAACCGCCAACCACTACTGTTGCCCATTCTTCCCGCCAACACGGTTTTGTTCATCACTTGCTCCGTTGCTTCGCCTTTGCGGCTGGTTATTGTTCGATTTACCGAAACGGTAAGTGAATGTGAATATCATCCGGCGGTTGTCCCATACATAATGGGCGCGGGTAAGTCCTTTGTCCAGGTTTGTATAACCGGTAAAACTCATGAGATAAAAAGGATCCCGCAGGTTTAATTTGAGGGATCCTTTTCCCTTTAAGATCTGTTTGGAAGCGCCCAGGGAAAACATACCCCGGCCATCGGCCAGGATCACACTGCTGACATAATCCTTTGCATAATAAAATCCGCTCAGCTCCCCGGTCCATCCTTTTTTGAAACTGTATTGTGTGTTGAAATTTGCATTAAAGGAAGTAAAACCGGCGTCGACATTCGTGCTGTCAATAACGCCCTTATAATGATTGTTGTACACATTTAAAAAGACGTTCAATGTCCAGGACGGTGTTATCTGCTTAGTGTAGTTGATGGACAGGCCTATATTTCTTTGCGAAGCTACGTTCTGGGTAGTCAGGAATGTCGTATAGTTTGAATCATTGGGTTCTTTCAGTGTGATCAGCACATCGCTGATGACATCGGTGGTCATGGTGTAATTGGCAGATATATTCCACACACCTTTGTAATTGTAACTGAGTTCCACGTTATTGCTGAATTGCGGCAAGAGGTCCGGATTGCCCTGCTCATAGTCGTACCGGTCGAGCTGGAAACGGAACGGATTAAGGCTTTGGTAAGAAGGTCTTTCTATCCTTCTTCCAAAGGATAACTCGAATGTATTATTATCGTCCCGCTTGTAAGTAAAATAAGCCGTCGGGAAAAGATCGAAATAATGTCTTTTGAAATCTACATTTTTGACCGTCTGGTTTCCGATTGAGTTGGTTTGTTCCGCCCGCAGTCCCAACTGAATCGATAACTTATTAACCTTCTGCTGCCAGTTCAGATAGGCAGCGTTGATATTTTCCTCATAAATAAAATGATTACTGATGCTGGTGTCGGGCTGCCATTTTTGTATATCTGCATTAAATAATGAATAACCTGCATCATTATCTGTTTTTACATAACTCGATTTAACACCGGCCTCCAGGGTAATATCCTTGTTCAGTATCTTTTTATAATCAGATTTAATACTGTAGATGTCGATCATGGAGGGTAACAGACCGTTTAACAAATAGGGATTTTCGGAAGGAATATTGTCGGCATTATATAAGTAATTATTAGAGTAGGCAGTGCCCTGGGTGTTATAGAATATATAATCGGCATCGATGGACAACTCGCTGCCCTTATCGTCCAGTTTGTCAAGCCAGTTGGCATTGAATCCCAAATGTGTCTGCGGAGTTTTATTTTGCGATTGCGCAATATTGTATTGAACAAACTGATGCAGGCTGTCATAGAGGTTGGCTGTGGACGAAGATGTAAAACTTTCCTTATCGATCGTCCCGTTGACGGAGATCCCAAAAGTATTTTTCCTGTTTGCAAAAAAATCAATACCGGCGCGGAATGTCTGACCACGGTCCGAATACCTGCCGAACGTATATTGGGATGAATATCTGTCAAAAGCGGTATTGGCATTTTCGCGGAGGCTTTTGTCTATATTGATTTCATTAAAACCTTCCCAGTAGGAAAATCCGTATGTACCGTAAAAATTGATCTTCCCCTTATGCCAGTTGAAATTAAAACTGTTTGTATTCTTGAAATATATTGCGATGATGGCGCTGGTAGTCAGTGAACCGTTAAAGCCTGCGTTTTTATTTTTCTTAGTGATGAGATTAATGACGCCTGAATTTCCGGAAGCATCATATTTGGCAGGAGGCTGACTCATGATTTCAACCTGATCCAGTTGGTTGGAAGGCATATTTTTCAAATAGTTGGCCAGGTCCTGTGTATTCAGATAAGTCGGTTTACCATCGATCATAACGATTACCCCCGGTTTTCCCTTGAGACTGATTTTCCCGTCGTTGTCCACCATTACACCCGGCGATTTCTCCAATATTTCCAGCGCGGTGAGTCCGCTATTCGTCGCAGAGGCATCTACGTTTACGATTGTTTTGTCGATCCTGTTTTCAACCAATGGGCGCTTGCTCGTAACCGTTACCGTACCCAAAGAATTACTGGCTGTACGCAACGAAATATTACTTTGCGATATGACGGTATGGGTGCTGTTCAACTCAACAGGAGGGCCATACCAGTTTTCATAACCTACGTGACTGACCGATAAAAAATATCTGCCCGCAGCGATATGGTCAAATGCAAATGCACCGGTCTTGTCGGTTATTGCAATTTTTACAAGGGAGGAATCGGCCTGCTTCAAAACAGAAACCGTAACGGCATCCAGCACTTTTCCATCGCCGTCTTTTACAACGCCATTAATCTTTCCGTTTCTTTCCTGCGCGAAAGAGATGAAAAAAAGGAGTTGTAAAAGGGAAAGGATGGTCAGCGTTCTCATATGCGAGGTTGGTCCTAAACTTCATTAAATATGAAAACGATTTACCAAAGTAAAAAACTAAAACAGGACAGAGGGAATTATAAAATTGTAATTGGCAATTATTTAGGGTAATCACCCTTGCAGGGTGATACGCCTAAAGCCCAAAGCCCAAAGCCTAAAACCAATACAAGCTTAAAGCCCAAAGCCTAAGACTCAAATCATTTTGATATTCAGTGTTCGTCAGAATGAATTATAAATTTTCAAATTGAGAATTAGTTTTAGGCTTTAGGCTTTGGGCTTTAGGCTTGAAAGGGCTTATTGAAGTGCTTGATAAATGTCCTCCATAATATTCCCTCTTACATTCAATGAGGAAAGCCTTGAACTTTCCTGGGGGTTTACACGGTTGGAGAGGAAGATAAAAACAATTTTTTTAGCGGGATCAGCCCAGACACATGTTCCGGTAAATCCGGTATGACCAAAAGTGAGCGGAGAAGCGTCCGCACAGGGATACGGTTCCTTGCGGGTGGCATTATCTTTTTCCGGCTTATCGAAACCAAGGCCGCGGCGGCTGACATTACTGTGGTAGGCAGTGAAATAATCGATGGTTTCCTTCCTGATATACTGGTGCCCGGCCATCGTTCCCCCGTTCATCAGCATCTGCATGATAACCGCCAGATCGTACGCATCGCTGAATAATCCGGCATGACCCGATACTTCGCCAAACATCGCCGCACCCGGATCATGCACATCGCCGCGCAGGAGCTGACGACGGAAAGGAACTTCCTGTTCTGTAGGTGCAATCCGGTTCACCGGAAATCTTTTTCTTGGTCTGAAACCTGTCGTGGATAGGGACATGGGCTGATAAAAATTGGTATAGGCGTATTGGTCCAGGGTTTGTCCGCTCAGTGCCTCTACGATCTTTCCCATAAAAATAAAATCATTATCGCTGTACACATATTTCCCAATGGGCCCCAGCTTACTCGTGAGTATGCGCAGATACATCGTGTCCTGCCAGTCGTTCCGGATATAGAGATTTTCTGCCACGCGGATGCTGTGGGTGCTGTCCGTCACCGATGCATAAATTCCCGGCAGAGGACCCGCATCCTTGTCTTTAGATATCGTTTCGGCATAAAAAGGAATATAATCTTTTAAGCCAGCCTGGTGCAGCATAATATCCCATATCCTCAAACTGTCCTTGTCCGTGCCCCTTACCCAGGGCAGATAAAATCCCAGTGTCTGATGCAGGTCCAGTTTTCCTTCATCATATAATTTCATGACTGAAATAGTAGTAGCGCAAACTTTTGTTACGGAAGCCAGGTCATAAATGGTTTCCGGATACACGGGCTCCGCTTTATTATACTCGAGTGTGCCAAAGGCTTTCTCGTAGGCAACCTGTCCGTCTTTCACCACCACGACTACGCATCCGGGCGCTGCCTGCATGGCGATGGCGCGTTTACAAATCGAATCGATGCGGAGCAGTTTGGCCGGATTAAATCCAAGCGATTCCGGTGTTACTTCGGGTAATGATCCACGTGAGTAAGTAATGCCAAATCCGGCATTCAATCCATTACAGACCGACACGGGCAAACGGCCGCTGGCCAGAAATTTTCCACTCAGCCAATCCGCTGCAACAGCCTGCGTCACGTCATTGTCATCATAACATTCCATTAATATCGAAGCATCGCAGACATATTTCAGTGCGTAGGGATTTCCGAAAACGAAACTAACGGCATTGGGCAACCGGCTCAGGTCCTTCAGCAGTTGCAGGGCCGGTGCGCTGATTCCAAAATCGTGTGAAGGATATCGATTGATATTATGAAGCCCGATCACGATCTGATCATAACGGTTGCGCAACAATTCAAAAGCAGCCGCAGCTTTCACGCTATCCAGGCCATAATCGAAGTAATATGTGTTCGCAGGAAAATCGTCATGTATCCGTTTGCTGAAGGTATTATCGTTTGTCAATCCAAAACCGATATAGGCAACCCGTTTTGGTTGCGGACCCGGAAACGGCCGGTCAATTTTTCGTACCAGGGTAATCGCCTGTTTAGCGATATTTCTGTACAATTCAGGTACGTCCTTATTCAGATCTTCGATGAGGCACGTGGTATCGATGGGTTGCCAATGAGCTAGTCCCAGTTGATATTTGGCCGTCAGCACTTTTTTTACACGCGCATTCAAATCCTTCCATTTGAGTTTTTTTGATGTGATGGCTTTAAATATTTTCTCCACGCTATTTGCCACATCACCCGGTAAGCAAAGCATATCGTTTCCCGCGATCAGGGATTCGACAGACGCATCCCCATCCGGAAAATATTTTGTAACGCCTTTCATCTCCAGCGCATCCGTAAAACTCAGTCCGCCGAATTGCAGTTGTTTTCTGAGGACGCCGGTAACGGTATTAACGGAAATAGAACTGGCCCGGTGTTCACGGGAATCTATGGCCGGAACATACAGATGGCCGATCATCACGCTTCCGACACCAGCGTCAATTAGTTTCTTAAAAGGATAAAGTTCCAGGGTGTCCAATTGCTTCCTGCTCTTATTGATCACGGGCAGGTCATAATGTGAATCCACCGATACATCCCCGTGACCGGGAAAATGTTTGGCTGTGGCCAGAACGCTATTGTCCTGCAGGCCCCTCATATATTGAATACCCAGTTCAGCAACCCGGCGCGGATTTTCTCCAAAAGAGCGGTCGTTGATCACGGGGTTATCGGGATTGTTATTCACGTCTACTACCGGGGCGTAATTCACCTGTATTCCCATGCGTTTGCACTGTTCAGCAACGGTTTTCCCATAAGCATAAATCAGTTGCCGGTCCTGTACGGCGCCGAGCATCATTTGTCGCGGCAGCGGGGCCACGCTATCCATGCGCATACCCAGGCCGTTTTCCGCATCGATGGAAATCAATACAGGCGTCTGGGCGATCTGCTGAAAATGATTGATAAAGGCAGCCTGTTGCTTCGGACCTCCCTGGAACAGGCAAATACCCCCGATATTGAACCGCCGGATGTCTGATTCCACCTGCTGGTCAAAGAAGGTAATCTTTCCGGTTCCGGGGTCGATGGCCGATAAACGAACCACGATCAGCTGGGCTATTTTTTGGGAGTCCGTCAGGGTCTTAAAAACCGAGTCGACCCAGTTATTTGCCGGGAAGTTTACGTTGTATTGCGCATGGAGAGAAAGTGAAAAAACGAGCGAAACAAGGAGGAATGCATTTTTCATGAAGGACATTTATAAGCCTAAAGCCCAAAGCCTAAAGCCAATACATAAGCCTAAAGCCCAAAGCCTAAAGCCTAAAACCAATTGGATAATGAATAAATTTTCAATTTAAGGTCAACCGCCAACCGCTAACCGCCAACTGCCAACCGCCAACCGTCAACCGTCAGCCGGCCTTTTCGTTTTCAGTTCCACCTGGGCCACGGCTGCGATGGATGCCAGTGCTTCACCCCGGAACCCCATGGTGTGTATGCGAAAAAGATCCTCGATATTCCGGATCTTGGAAGTGGCATGTCTTTCGAAGGCCATCCGGGCATCAGTCACGCTCATGCCGCGGCCGTTATCAATCACCTGAACCAGGGATTTTCCCGCATCCTGCACGATCAGTTTTACCTGGCTGGCGCCT
>JABDFX010000071.1 GCA_013286315.1 Bacteroidota bacterium
ATCCATCAAAAGATAACTGGACGGAGATTGGCTTCAGCGGGAATAAAAGATACGGGGCCACGGTGTTTACTTATCAGAATACCGCATATCTCGTAACCGCGGTTGACATGAACGGAGTCATGCAGACAGATTTCTGGAAGTTTGATCCGGCCGCGCCGTCAAATAACTGGAATGAACTTCGAAGGATTTCCAACCTGAGCACAGAATCATACGACGACAGCTATACGACCATAACGCGCTGGAACGCCGCATCTTTCGTGATACCGCCCTATGCCTACCTCAGCACAGGAGAGAACGTCGGTTATAATGCCAATACATGGCGGTACGATTTCGTAAATGATATCTGGACAGTAAAAACCTCTTTTGAAGGTACACCCGTTACAGGTGCAGTAGGTTATTCTTTAACAAGCACTACCGGCGGCGGTGGTTTTATTTCAACTGGCCGGTCAGCTCCGGGGCCAACAGGCTCTTCGGATTTTGTCTGGGAATTCTTTCCGGATCAAAATGCAAATCCGAATGACAATAATTAAGCATAAGATTAAATCATCTGCGATGTATCGACCGGGTCTGTTGCCGGATTCGGATTCGGGATTGTGTGCGATGAATAAAGAGAATTTGTAGTACAAGCAAGCAACGGCGGGTCATTATTATAACAGTATTGAGCGATTTCATAGGTTGGATTTTCAAAATTCGGAATAGGGACGGACTACAACGCTGAAACTTCCCGATATAGTATTAATCAGATGGCTTTGTTGAATAATTTACCGGATACGTTTAGACCAACTCTACCGGTCAATAGGTTTGTATACCTTTATCAGACCTGTTTTGAATTCAAAATAAAGGACCGCCATCCAGCGAGCCCCCTGATCAATCTGCGGCATATTAATGACAAATACGAATGACCTGCATATAGAAGAGGAATTACTTCCCCTGTTTGATTTTACTTATAATTTAAACTCAGGAAGAGAGATCCTTGATATATTAAAAAAGCCGCTTGATTCGAAGTCCGCGATATTGTTCAGGCAGAGTGTGCTGAAGGGTTTTATTGCTAACCGTGAAATATTCAAAGAATATTCTTATTCGCGGTTTAATTTATCTGATGTATATGATTTCTTTGAGACATTTTCAGCCGGGTCATTTTTAGGCCTGCACATGAGAAGGAAGCTGATGTTTTCTGAAAAGGAGAGGCATTATAAAAGAGGGAAGCTGATCATACTGATTCTGCTTTTTAATAAAATACATTCCACTTACCTAAGTAAGATGGATACAAAACTTTTTCCCAAAGAATACGCCATTGAACTGGATCGGATCAATGGGTTTTTTATTGACTTTAATCTGGAGCACTATGAATCTGTTTTTCGCACAAAGAAGAAGATCCGGATCAGTCATATCGTAGAGCTCACCAGGGTTATAACCGAAAAAGTAACCAATGGCCAGGCAGCCGCTTTCTGGAAACGGTGGTATTTGTTTGAAGCGTATCTATCAATCAGCGAAGGCATTATCCGGCACGGCTTTACTTTCCCGTTATTTGATGAAGCAACATTTTCAATAGAAGGGTTGTATCATCCGCTGATTAGAAACCCTGTTAAAAACGATCTGGTAGCCAACAGAAACGTGATTCTCTTAACGGGGCCAAATATGTCTGGCAAATCTACTTTGTTGAAAGCTGTCAGCCTGTGCGTTTACCTGGGACATACGGGTCTCGCCGTACCGGCTGCAAAAACAGTCATGCCATTTTACTCCTCTATTTCCGTGGCCATCAACCTTACGGATAGTATTGTGAGCGGTTACAGTCATTTTATGTCGGAAATAGTTACATTAAAAAATGTTGTTTCAGATGCCAAAAAAAACGAAAAATGCTTTGCGGTATTTGATGAATTATTCAGGGGAACGAATATTGAAGATGCCCTGGAAATCAGTACACGCACTATAAAGGGACTTACCAAATTTGCTGACTCTTTGTTTATTATTTCTACACACCTTCATCAGCTGAAAAATATAGAAGAAATCAGCAACGGAAAAGTGGCCACCTATTTTATTGAATGCGAATTAAAGAATAATATACCGGCCTTTACATACAAGTTGAAACCGGGCTGGTCAGATTTAAAACTGGGTCGGATATTATTTGAGAAAGAAGGGTTGAATGATTTGCTTGGTAATTAAAGTAATTTTGCGGAAAATCCCCCAAACCAACATACCGTTAACTTTTTGATTAAATAGAATTCTGCCTGAATTAAGATAAATTTAGGTAGCCCATGCATCAGGAACGCCAACTCGCAGCCATCCTGTTTACCGACATCGTGAATTCAACTGCTATCATGCAGAGGGATGAGGAAGTTGCCATGGCTGTAAACAAACGGTATACATCGGTGCTAAAACAATCGGTTGCTGAACACAATGGTCAAATTCTCAACGACTATGGCGACGGAAGTCTCTGCGCTTTTGCGAGTACCACACAAGCCATCCGATGTGCCATGGACATGCAGCAGCAATTGCAAACTGAGCCTAAAGTTCCCCTGCGTATCGGTCTGCATGTAGGAGAAATGTTTTTTGAAGATGGAAAAGTTTTCGGGGACGGCGTCAATGTCGCATCCCGGATTCAGTCTCTGGGAACAGCTAATTGTATTCTGTTCTCCTCAGAAGTCAATAACAAACTGAAAAACCAGCACGAATTTAAAACGACTTCAATAGGTACGTTTCAATTTAAAAATGTAGATGAGCGGATAGAAGTTTTTGCGATCTGCAATGAGGGATTTGAATTGCCGGATAAAAAGAAGATGGAGGGGAAAATAAAAGGGAAGAAGTCTTTTAGATCCGTCATCACGCTTGCGGCATTTTTTTTAATACTGGGAACAGGTTCTGTCTTTTTATACCGGCACTACTTTGCCCGACCCGGATTTACCGGTAAAGAAAAATCCATCGCCGTCCTTCCCTTTGAAGCCGTATCATCCGCAAAGGAAAATGATTATATCAATGACGGCTTTACGATTGACATTATAAACAAACTTTCAAAATTGTCGGGATTAACAGAAGTACCCGCCTGGGCAAGGGTCAAAACTTATAAAAATTTCGGAACGAATATAATTGACATTGCGAATGAACTGGGGGTGGCGGCAATTCTCACGGGCACCATCCAAAAACAGGGAGACAGGGTACGGGTAACAGCTGACCTGACCGATGTAAATTCGGGGAAAACGATCTGGCACACCGATGAAGACAGCAAATGGGGTGACGTGTTAACCATTCAAAATGAAGTGGCCGAAAAAATTGCAACTTCACTATCCACCCATCTGACGGACGCGGATCAACAGGATCTTAAAAAGAAATACACGGAAAATGCAGAGGCTTATAACTATTACCTGAAGGGAAGATACTTCTGGGATAACCGGACATCAACATCATTCGACAGTGCGGAATCTAATTACAAAAAAGCCATCGAACTGGACCCTAATTATGGCCTGGCTTATTCGGGACTTGCCGATTTGTACCCATACAATCAGAAAGGGCTTACACAATTGGAAGCTATACCGATCGCGATGGATTATCTTAATAAAGCACTTTCTATAGATAGTTTGCTCGTACCTGCCCTTGCGACACTTGGTTTAATCCAGTCTATTTACGATCATGATTGGAAAAAATCGAAAGAGACGCTTGAAAAAGCCATCAGGTTGGATCCGAAATATGAGTGGGCACATATGTTTTTGGGAAATCTATTGGTGTATACCGGTGAAAATACTGAAGAGGGGATTACGGAATCAAAAAAAGCGTATGACCTCGACCCGTTAGCTGCTTCGATTAACTGGATTTTAGGTAGAAACTATTACTATGCCGGCAACTATGACCTGGCTGAAAAATATATGAAAAAGGCAATCATATTGAATCCAAGATTTCCGCTTGTCAGAAACTGGCTGGCCCGTGTATATATTCAAAGGAAAGATTTTGCACAGGCCATGGATACCATCAGAAAAATCCTGCCCTCCGGAAATATTACAAATGCGGAATATCAGGGGACTATCCTGGCTTATACATATGGTGTCTCCGGAAACCGGTCTTTGGCTAAGATTGAAATAGAAAAACTGTTAAAAGAAAAATCATTCAATGCGCATTATTATATAGCAATGGCTTATGTCGGAATCAACGAATTTAAACCGGCCCTGGATGAATTGGAAAAGTCTGTAAGGGATAAAGAAATATTTTTATACTATTTAAAAGTCGACCCGGTATTTTTCCCTTTAAAAAACGAACCTCGCTTTCAGGCGATATTGAAAAAAATAAATCTGTAAGAACTGCTCATCCTGATGATACTCTCAATACCAGGCTGACCAATTCGTTTGCGATGCCAATGATTGCAATCGCGGATAAGAGGGAGACGTCCGTACTAATCGATTATTTACTAACTTCCCTTGCTGAATTCAATTTATTTCAGCTAACTGAGAATTCACACCATTTCATTTCGATAAATCTATCAAAGAATGTATCAAATAAATGAAATTGCCCCCGACGTTTATCGTATTTCAGTTTTTGTACCTGAGATTCAACTACAGTTTAATCACTTTCTGATCAAAGACGACGAACCCCTGCTTTATCACGCCGGACTGAAACTTATGTTTCCCCTTTTACTGGATGCAGTAAAAACATTGATTGATCCCGCCCAAATCAGATGGGTTGGCTTTAGTCATTTTGAAGTGGATGAATGTGGGGCACTCAATGAATGGCTACAAACCGCTCCCAATGCAAAAGCTGTATGCAGCGAAGCGGGAGCGCTGGTAAATATGACAGATTATGCGATCCGGCCGGCCCTGGCTATGAAAAGCAATGAGATGCTGCAAACCGGCAAGCGGAGGTATCGGTTTATCCGAACACCGCATCTTCCGCACGGATGGGACGCAGGTGTCATGTTTGAAGAAACCGATAAAACGCTTCTTTGTTCCGACCTGTTTCACCAGAATGGAAATCTGGTCGCAATAACAGATAAAGACATCCTGGATGCGCACAAAACCTCCCTTCTAAACTATGAAAAGGGTCCGCTCATGGACTACACTCCGTATAATCACAAGACGAAAGAGATGTTATATCAGCTGTCGGAACTGGCTCCAAAAACATTGGCCACTATGCATGGATCATCCTTTCATGGAGATTGCGCGAAGGCATTGAAAGAATTAGACGGTGTGATGAAGGATGTCTGGGGAGAAAAATAAGTCCGGCCAAACAGGGCCGGTGTAAATTTCATCATGCAATGCCACCCCATCGTCATGATATTCATCTTCCCTTTCCAGGCAGAACTGACAAGAACGATGGGACCGGGTTCAAGAAGGCGCCGGATTTTGTCAACGGGGAAATTCTTTTTATGATATTTTTTTGTCACGGATAATCATTGAATCATCCTATAATTAATATGACATCTGCAATTCTTATTCCATATACCACTGCACTTTTCAAATTAGCGTCGGGTTTTAGGCCTTGGGGCTTCAAGCCTAATAAGTGTAAGACTTTATAAGAATGGCACTCACCCCGGTGGTAACAGCACTGTCTTTAATCAGGCGATTGCTGCTGTCAAAACTATAAAAATGAGTGGCCGTTACCGGCGTGCCGCTGGAAGAACTGGATGCTGTCTTTATCAGATATTTGGCCTGAGGGTTAAATGTCAGGCCCATAGTCAATGTATTTGGCATGTTCGTGTAGTAAGTAAAATTGGTCAAAGTGCCATTGCTGATGGACTCGGTTATTGCATTCCCTAAATTGTCATACGTATATTCGGTCGTATGATCAAGTGCTGATCCGGAAGTAGAATACTTGTAATTTTTTATCTGCAGAATTTGTTTACTGGAATTGTAAATATATTTTTCAGTGCTGGAATCGTTGGTGTCGTTGTATTGATAAGTGCTGTCCAGGCTACCCGATGCGTTGAGCCATAATATTTCGTGTATACTCAGCACATTGGAATTATATAAGTCCATTGTAAGCGAATTATTGGAAGAATAATTATAAACGAATTTTACTATGGCCGGTTCTGGTATGGCTGTCATGCTGGTCATACGGTTATTCCCGTCATATGTCAGATTATAGGTCGTCAGAGAATTAAATCCTGTTGAACGGATATCCTCCGTATATGTTTTAGGTAATGATGCGCTGCCTGTAGATGGCGTTTCATTATTTTTCTTGCAGGCAGTGAAGAGAAAAAATGCAAAAAGGGTCGCTGGTAAAAGGGTCTTTTTCATGTGGTTTGTTTTTCTTAAGATCAGATCAGGGAATCTATCCGGTAAAATAATCATAAATATTATAAAATCCTACATGGTTCAAGAATATTGGTTCAATATCAATTTTGATCCATATGTACTAAGGGTAAATACGTAGGCGAGGAATGTATGCATAATGACAATGAATATAATCAGGAGAATGAATTGTATGATCGGTTTCATGATGATCGATTTTTAAAAAACACCCAATGATTCGCATGCCCCGCGTTAATTGCCGGTCATGGATGGAGCTATTTGCAACTTTTACTAATCTAATTCCCCGCCTGTAGAATAAACTTCCTCTCCGGGCATTGAATCCCCCGATCGGGAGACACATGCCGCAATGATCAGTGTAAATCGCCTGGCAAAAGATTTGAAGCTTCATTATACACGATAAACCTTTTTTTATGCCATACTATCAAACATCAAAATCGTCTATAGCTGAACCGGTCAATATTTACTATGAAGACAGTACCCGGGGCAAGCCCGTCATTTTTATTCATGGCTGGCCCCTCGATTCACAAATGTGGGAGTACCAGGTAAATGAACTGGCCGGCAAGGGAATCCGATGCATCACCTACGACCGGCGCGGATTTGGAAAATCCGACAGGCCACGTCATGGATATGACTATGATGTGTTGGCAGCCGACCTGAAATCACTGATCGACGAATTAAATGTCGACAAAATAAGCCTGGTCGGATTTTCCATGGGTGGCGGAGAAGTGGCCCGTTATATCGGACGTTATGGATCAGAAAAAATTGACAAAGTCGTACTGATCGGTTCTATCACACCTTTTATGTTGCAAACAGGTGATAACCCGGATGGCTTGCCGCCATCACTGTTTGATGAAACAGAACAAAAGATTCGGGAAGACAGAGCCAGTTTCGGGATAGGTTTTGGAAAGACGTTCTATGGTGTCGGACTGCTCAGCAAACCCGTCAGCCAGGCTTTTCTCGACTGGAACCAGTCGATTATTATGCAGGCGTCCCCGCATGCTACCCTGGAGTGCCTGAAATCATATTCCTCTACCGACTTCAGGGAAGATCTGGGTAATATAAATGTGCCTACCCTGATCATTCATGGCGACAGCGATAAAAACGTTCCGATAGAAATCAGTGGCTGGAAAACATCGAACATGATTCCGGGCGCGATTTACAAAATCTACGCCGGTGAACCGCATGGCTTATTTTATACACAAAAAGATTCGCTGAACGATCATCTGCTGGAATTTATCCTGGAAGGGCACACATACGACTCGATACTGGATAAAACCTACGAGGAAGAACCATTCCAGGATCCGCTGAGAATGCCGAACACAGGGTTGATTTAAGTATGTCATCACATTTGTAAATGAATGACGGCATTGAATCGAAATCCGGTTCCATGTATGGTTTCAAGCCGGATAGATTCATCGGTCCGCAGATATTTACGGAGTTTGGTCATGTATACGTCCATACTTCTGCCCAGATAAAAATCATCCTTACCCCAAACCTCAACGAGAATTTTTTCCCGCGTCAGAAGCCTGCCTGGATTATTACACAGGAATAAGAGTAACTCGGATTCTCTTTGTGTGATGTCATAAACGTCCTTACCAGAAACGATCCGCTGTTCACTATATAAAAAAGTGATTTTACCGATTTGAAACGTTATCCGTTTCTCCGAATGCAATATTCTTGTCCTGCGCAAAAAAACATCAATACGCTTAAGCAATTCCTGCATACTGAAGGGCTTACAAATATAATCGTCAGCTCCGATCTCAAATCCGTGAATCCGGTCTTCTTCCATAGATTTTGCTGTAATCATCAGAATGGGAATTTGAGTATTTTGCTGACGAATACCTTTTAATACTGTAAATCCATCCTTGTTGGGCATCATGACATCGAGCAGGCAGATATCAAAATGCTCTTTGGTGAATTGATCAATAGCTGTTTGTCCGTCAGGGCAAAGTATTACTTCATAACCCGCCTCCACAAGATTGTCTTTAATCACGTACCCGAGCGATAACTCATCTTCTGCCAGTAAAATTTTTGATTTTGTTTTCATGGAAAGTTTTCCTTGTTCCAATATGCAGAAACAAAATGATAAAATGTACATCAAATGTATGGATCTGGCTTAAATTACTACTTTAGTATTCCGCTTCCTGCTAAAGATTTATTATATCAACCCTTCGATGGAACGATTTATTAATAAGAACAGAAGTCTTCTGGCATTCGTTATGATTACGCTGCCTTTTATTACGGTGGCCCAATCAGGGTTTTCTTTATTGGAAGCAGGCAGGAACCTGCCCCACCTCTATGGAAAACAAAACAATACCAGTTACCTCTGTGTGACAGCCGGAGACCGGCTTTATTCAATCGGTGACCAGGCTGGTAATTTTCCCGCGGTTGGTTTTCATGTGCCGGGCGAAATGGGTGGCGTCTGGCAACAACCGATTAAACTCCTGGACGGATTTCGTTTAAACATTACGGACCGTAAAACGGCTGTTAGCCAACAGTTGGATAAAGCTGATAGTTTTGTTACTTATTCATTCACATCCCAATTTTTGTACAGTCTCCCCGAACAAAACTTAAAAGTAACGCGAACACAGTTTGTACCTGATCATATCCCATTATTAATTGTGGAATACGCAGTTACAAATCATGGTGCTGTTGACAAGGAGCTGATCATACGGTTCTCGGCAGATGTGAATCTGATGCCCGTGTGGCTCGGTGAAAGAACGGACATGATCGACAGTACAGATGAATTACTCTCTTTTGACAGACAGACGAGTACGGTATTTTTTAAAGACAATAAGAATTCCTGGTTTACTGGTATTTCTACGGAAAGCCGGTCATCAGATTTTGACGGAATAAGAAAATCAAACTATCGGGGAAAGGGCCTGACGGGAGGGCTGTCTGTTTTGATAAAACTTGCAAAAGGAAAAACAGGTTTTCTACGTTTTTATATTTCCGGATCAGATCAGAATAGAAAAGAGATTGACAGGAATATAGCTCTTGCAAAAAGCAGTCTGTCCGGGTTGTTTATTGCTAAAAAACAGCGTTATCAGCAATTGGAAAAAAACGCTTCCATAGAAGTCCCCGATAAAAAGATTATGGAAGCATACCAGTGGGGTAAGTATAGCAGCGACTGGCTCGTAAGAGATGTGCCAGGCCTGGGAAGAGCCATGAGTGCCGGCCTGCCCGACTATCCATGGTTTTTTAGCAATGATCAGTCCAGCGCTTTTGATGCATTATTTGGTACGATCAGGCCCGACATATTTTATAGTTCCTGGAAAATGCTCCGGCAGTCATCTTATAAAGTAAATGGAGAAAACGGCAGGATCATTCACGAAGTCTCAACCAATGGTTCTGTTTACGATAAAGGAAGAATGGAAGAATCGCAGTCATATATCATCACGGCCTGGAATATTTTCCGGTGGACAGGTGATATCGCGTTTCTGAAAGACAATTATGAACACGGCGGAAAAGTTTGGAAATGGTTGCAGGAGCATGATACGAATCACAATGGTTATATAGAAGGGTACGGGGGCGCTGAAATAAAGGGACTGAATTCAGAGATGCTGGATGTGCAGGTGGCAACTGCCGTTTTTTTGGAAACCATGGCTGATATGGCGTCGATTTTAAACGATATGGATGCAGCAAAAACCTACCGTCAGAAAGCAGAGCAGTTACGGATAAATATAAACAGGGACTGGTGGGTGCCAACAGAAAAAAGATATGGAGATTTTATTTCTACAAAAGAAAAAGCCATCAGCATCATCGATTCGGCATTGGCAAAAAGAGTGGATCCGGCCAGAAATATCTGGGCGCAGAAAAAACTTACCGAACTGAAAGAATCTATCCAAAACGGCAGTTATCCTGATCATGCGTATGTCGTGTATTATAACGCAAATGCCAATCCATTGGAAGCGGGCCTGGCAGATACAACCAAAGCCGTCGACGCATTAAAGAGGATCCGGTTTTTTACAAACAAATACGGATTATATATATCGGGGATAGAAAGACCGGACGATATCCGGGTAGATGAGGGAACCTTTCATCATGATAAGGAATTTAATTACAACCATGCCGTGATGCCTGCAGCCACCGCCAGTCTGGCTATTATTGCATGCCGCTATGGAAGTCCAGATACAGCACTGGACTATATGCATATGTTGCTCAATTCATTCAGTTTTGCAACACCAGGCACAACGTACGAAGTATCTCCTGATTATGGTATGTTTGTGCAGGCATGGAATATCCGGGGAATCAATATTCCGCTTATCCATTATTTTTTTGGGATTGATCCATGCGCATATAAAAAAGAAATCAGGTTAAAACCAAATTTTCCGGAAGCATGGGGAAATGCATCCATTAAAAATGTAATCATCGGGGATAATCTGGTGTCCGTTGACTACAGGAAATCAGGTGATACAAAAGAGTTTACTGTAAAAATGACAAAGCCTCTCTGGACAATGAAATTATATGTCGGATCCTGCAACAAAATTCTTCTGAATGGGAAAAACGTAAAGCCGCAGAACGGCTATATTATTTTAAAAGAAGAAATAAGCAAGGTCCGGACTATTTCCTAAGTGATTTTTCAGCGCATTCAAATTTTTACTTTCTCTCTAATACAGATCCCTGTAAATATCTCAGCTTTACAAATGATGCAATTTCTTTAAACCCGGCATCCAGCCATTGCTGTTTACATTGTGGATTAGCATAAAGAATTTTCAGTGGCCGGTTTTTCCGCTCAAGGCTTTCAAATACTTTCTGAATGAACTCCTCCATAACAACTGAATCAAAAGGATTAAATAAAAATATGACGCCCACGGCATCCGGAATGCGATAATGACGGGCATCCGAACATTCAATTGATACGGATATACCCGGATACCTGGTTTTTATGCCTCCGCAAACCTGAGTGGCCGTATCGCATAATTTTTTGGAAATATCTATGCCGATGATATCAGAAAATCCATAGGCAGCACCCATAGCCAGCAAACGTCCTTTACCGCATCCTACATCCAAAAGTGTTGAAGTAAAATCTGCCGGCTGCAAAAAATTAAATAGCAGGCTGGACGTGTAATAATTGAGGGGCTCGTATATACTGACATGCATGCGGTCTTCGGCGGAGACGGCACCCCACAGATTATCATGGCCAATGGTGCGGATGCCATACTTCTTCTCGCCGCTAATTTCATGTCGTATAATAAATTGAGCGAGACGGAACCCCCAATTCCATTCGAGATAAAAAAAATACAATAAATACCGCATCAGTCTGAATATTATGAGTGAATGCAGGTTTATCGGGAAGTATTTTACTTACGGGTGGGTACTGAATCAGAGGCGCGGAAGGGGTATTATAAAGTTACGAATAAAAAAATGACGATACAAAGCTGAAATAATACATATTTATTTCACTTGATTCACGCATATTTTAAGCAGATAAATATCAAATCTCTGCGGCTTTCTGTATATAATTCCCGGGAATTTTATTCGACATTTTGTATTTTCAGGACTCTCTTCAATATACCGTCGCATCTTTTTAACAAAAACGATAAAATGAAACCCATATTAAAGGCCTTACAAATAACATGGATTGGTTTAGTCCTCGCGACCTGCATACAGGCACAGAATAAACCGGCGGCAGTAAAAACTATCGAAGCCGCTCCGGTTATCGACCGGGAGATCTTTTTGGGCAACCCGGAGATTGCAGGTGGTCAGATAAGCCCCAATGGGAAATTCATCTCATTTTTAAAGCCATACAACGGCGTATTGAATATCTATGTAAAGAAAACGGAAGAACCCTTTGAAAAGGCAAAACAATTAACAGCCAATGAACGCCCGGTGGGTGGCTATTTCTGGAGTTATGACAGCAAATATATTTTGTATCAGAAGGATAAAGGCGGCGATGAGAATTTCAATATATATGCGGTGAATCCGGCTGACGAGGCCGTGAAAGCCACAGGCATTCCCGCGGCGCGCAACCTCACGCACAATGATAAAATCAGGGCCATTATTTACGCGGTGAGCAAAAAAAATCCCGACATCCTGATGATCGGTATGAATGACCGCGACGCGAAATGGCACGACCTCTATCAGCTGAATATCTCTTCGGGAAAACTGGTCAAATTACGGGAGAATAAGGACCGCATCAGCGGATGGTTTTTTGACTGGACGGAAACGCCCAGACTGGCCGTACGTAATCCGGAGGATGGCAGCACGGAAATCTTGCACATTGATGCTCAGGGAAATTTAAGTAAGATATATGAAGTCGGGCCGCTGGAAAATGCCGGAGTAAATGCCTTCACATCCGACAACAAGAAAGCCTATATCAGCTCAAACAAGGGAACCAATTTTGTACAACTGCTGCTGATGGATCCTGAAACCGGCGCAACGACGCTCGTTGAAAAAGATCCACTGAATCGCGTAGATCTCGATGATGTCTCCTTTAGCGACGTAACCCACAAACTTCAGTATAGCACTTACTACGATGATCGCCTGCGCATTTATTTTGACGATAAAAAATTGGAAGCAGACTATAATATTCTTCATAAGAAGTTTCCCGGCAGACAACTCGCCTGGAGCAGCAGTACAAGTGACGAACAGAAAATATTGATCACAACTACCAGCGATGTCCATGTACCGGAAGTCTACCTGTTCGACAGGGCCACGAAGAAACTGGTCTTTGAGTATACATTCCGGCAAAAACTGAAAGCCTTCGAATCCTATCTGAGCCCTATGCGGTCAATACGCTATAAGAGCAGCGACGGCCTGGAGATACAGGCTTACCTGACCGTTCCAAAACAAACAGACGGCAAACCCATGCCGTTGCTGGTTTTCCCACATGGAGGTCCCTGGGCAAGAGATTACTGGGGACTGAATGGTTATGCACAGCTGATGGCCAATCGTGGTTTCATCGTGCTGGCACCCAATTTCAGGGGAAGCACAGGCTTCGGCAAGAGTTTTCTCGATGCCGGGAATCTGCAATGGGGCAAACTGATGCAGGACGATATTACCTGGGGGGTGAAATATCTGATTGCAAAAGGAATGGTGGATCCGAAAAGAGTAGCGATTATGGGTGGCAGTTATGGTGGCTATGCGGTGCTGGCCGGACTCACTTTTACGCCCGATCTCTATACCGCCGGTGTTGACATCGTAGGCCCGAGCAATTTATTTACACTTATGGCCAGCATCCCTCCTTACTTGGAATCGGGCAGAAAAATATTTGCGCTGAGAATGGGAGATCAGAGCACGGAAGAAGGGAAAAAGATTTTACACGATGCCAGCCCCTTGTTCAGCGTGGATAAAATAAAAGCACCACTGCTGATCGTACAGGGTGCCAACGATCCCCGGGTAAACAAGGGAGAGAGCGACCAGATTGTAATTGCGCTGCGCGACAAAGGCGCGCAGGTGGATTATATTCTGGCGGACGATGAAGGACATGGATTTGCAAAACCCGTAAATAACCTGGGCATGGTAGCTGCCTCTGAAAAATTCCTGGCTAAATATTGCGGCACCCGTTATCAGGAATCCATGGCAGACGATGTGGCCAAAAGACTCAAAGAAAATACGGTGGACATCAGCAAAGTGGTACTGGTTAAAAAGAGTACCGTACCTCTGTTGAAAGCACTGCCGGCACTTTCGGGTGATCTGGCAGCTGGTCGATATAATTACGCCGGAGATCTGCAGGTGCAGGGACAAAAGCTTCCGGTAACGATGACCCGTACCGTGGTTCAGAGTGGTAGCAACTGGAACATATCAGACAGCGTAACTGTAATGGGTCAGTCCTTCACAGCAATGTCTTCCTTTGCTCAGGGTACCCTGATGGGAGTGCAACAGATTGCCGTACAGGGACCGGTAAAAACAACCATTGACTACCATCCCGATTCAGTATTCATATCGGCAGATATGAATGGAAAGATCACAAGCAAAACTCTGCAACCCGACGGGCTCTGCCTGAATGATGGCGCTGGTGAAGATATGATTCTCGCCCGTTTCCCATTGACAGCCGGGTATATCACGGCTTTTTATGTAGCCGACGGACAAACCCAGAAGCTGAAAAAAATAATTCTTACCGTTACCGGAAATGAAATGATCGGATCGGTAAATACCACCGTAGTGAAACAGGTAAATGATGAAAATGATAAAGACGTAACCATTTATTATATCGATCCGGCAAAAAAGATCGCTCTTAAAACAGAACAGGTCATTCCCGCGATGATGAATGCCAAACTGACGATGATATTGCAATAGTATAAAATGAAATTATCGTCATAATTTTTAAAACGTGAATGCGTAACCGACAAAATATACGACGCTTGCTAAATCACCACCTGAGATTGTGTATACGCCCGTTATTTCCGTGGCGCGTTTATCCGGGACAGTCTGAATGGTTTCCCGGCTGATCGGAATAGTTACAAAACTGTAAATAAAAGATCTTTTGAATTTATATTCTACCCCTGGCTCTATGGAAAATATATGACCCACTCTCCGCAGGCCGTCATTCTTTCCAAAGAGATCATAGGCCGGCGCTCCTTCATACCGTGCGCCGGCTGTAACAACAAAACGTTTGAATGTAAAATTGCCACCGGCGCGCAATGTATAATTGTCCGTTACACTGTTCACGTCAGCCGTTGTTGCAACCGCAACCGGATTGGGCGGAACACCTGCAGTCTGATTGGAAACACCGTTTACATCAACCGGACTGATCAGGTAGAAAAAATTACTATAGACGCTAAAACTCCGGTTGAAAATGTAAAAGGCATTTAGCTCGGTAGTAATGCCTACACCTCCATCCCCGAGCTGAATGGCGACATTGACCGGCGCGAGTATTTTAAGAGTAGGATCTGTTTTGCTATAATAGAAATAATCCATAGAATGGTAATTTCCGGTTGGAAATTTAAGACCCAGGCCAAACTGAATGTTCCCTTTGCGTGGCTTTTCTGTATTGAGCAGCCATTTATAAGCGGTGAAACGCAGGTCACCGATTCCAAAATCACTGGTCGAATGACGAACACCCGATGCGTGTTCGGCCTTACTTACAATGGTATTTGAAGAAATGGGAAGATCGATTGCCAATTCCCAGCCTTTTTTCAGGATCCTGCTCAATTCCAGATTCATTGTGTATTCATAAATACTCAGGCCGTTATTGGGATCCGGGGGTGTGACATTATCCTTTCCTTTGAAGGCCTGCGTAGCATGAAAATATCTGTTATTGATATTCATCATCCATTCGTCTGTGGTTTGCTTATATCCCAAAGCGGCAAACTGGCCAAAGCCGGCAACATTACGGATGGCTACGCATCCCTGGGATTTGGCCTGGGAGCTGAGGAGTAAAATAGCAATAGCCAGGGAAAAAAATGATTTACGCATGGTGAATATTTTAAGGTTATTAATGATTGCTTTCTCGTTTAGTTATTCATCGGTCAGGATGCATGCATATAAGTTGGCATTCAAACTTTATCGGATTGTAATTTCTTCAACAGAATTTCTTTACGGCTTCTGGAAACGTCTACCATTGATTTGTCGCTCATGAGCAGATATCCGCCTTCACCCTTAATATATTTTTCCACTTCATTCAGATTAACCACGTAAGAATGGTGAACTCTTACGAATGAATAGTCTTCCAGCATTTCTTCAAGGTCTTTTAAGTTTCGCGAAGCCGTTATTTTCCCCTTGTTTTTTAGAAATAGGTTTGTATAGTTTCTATCGGCTTCGCATCGAATAATACTTTCCACGGGGACCATCTGTAGCCCTTCGATGGTGGGGATGGCTATTTTATTAACAACCACTTTGGGATGATTCAGTTTATGTAAAAGAATTTCCAGCTGTTGTGGAAGTGGATCATCTGAAGTTGTGATTGCTTTTTGAACCGCCTTTTGCAACTCGTCCTTGTCAACCGGTTTTAA